>CAYXLY010000289.1:0-3510 GCA_964466005.1 uncultured Spirochaetaceae bacterium
TTGCGCCTGCCATGCCTGCCATGCCGCCCTCGCCTGCGAGACCTGCCGCTCATGTGGCTCACGCGGATCACGCGGCTCATTCCGCTCGCCCTCGCCCTCGCCCTCGTCGTGCCTCTGGCGCCAGGGCTGACGCTGACGGCGGCGGTGGCGACGGCGGCGACGGCGACGGCGACCGCGCATGCCGAGCCTGCGGCTTCGCCTGCGCAGGAGATGCCCGCTGCGCCGTCGATGGCAACGGAGGCCTCGACCTCCGCCTCGGAATCCCGACCCGCCGGGCTCTGGATCTCGCCCGAGAGGCTCCGCACGCTGCCCATGGAGGGTCCTGCCTGGCAGGCGCTGCGCACGCATGCGCGACGCTCCATCGAAGGGCCGGACCTCTCGGACCAGGACAGTCCGGTGAACGTGCGCGTGCTCGCGCGGGCGCTCTACGCCGTCCGGACGGGCGATGCCGAGGCCGCCGACTCCGTCCGTCGGGCTCTCGAGAGCGTGCGCGGGAGCGAGCGGGGAGCGGGCATGCTGCCGATTGCGCGCGAGCTGATGAGCTATGTGATCGCGGCGGACCTGGTCGGGCTCGAGCCAGCGGCTCGCGAGCGCTTCGAGAGCTGGCTGAGAGCGATGCGCACGCGGATCTTCGAAGGCCGGACGATCCGCAGCACCCATGAAGACAGGCCCAACAACTGGGGCACCCACGCCGGCGCGACCCGGCTCGCCATCGCGGCCTATCTCGGCGACGAGCAGGAGATCGCGCGGGCCGCCCACGTCTTCCGGGGCTGGACGGGCGAGCGCGGCGGCTGGCGCGACTTCGAGTTCGGCGCAAGGGGGTGGCAGGCGGAGCTCTTCCGGAATCATGCCGTGAACCCGGTCGACGCCCGAAAGGGAGGCCATTCGATCGACGGCGTCCTGCCCGACGACCAGCGCCGAGGCGGCCACTTCCGATGGCCGCCGCCGCGGGAGAACTACGTCTACGAGGCGCTGCAGGGCGCCGTCGCCCAGGCCGTGCTGCTCGAGCGACTCGGCCATCCCGCCTGGGAGTGGGGCGACCGCGCCCTGCTGCGGGCCTTCCGCTGGCTCCACGACGAGGCCGACTTCCCGGCCGAGGGCGACGACACCTGGCTACCGCATCTCGTGAACGACGCCTACGGGACGACTTTTCCCGCGCCGGTCCCGTCGCGACCCGGCAAGGCCATGGGCTTCAGCGACTGGACGCACGGATCGCCGCCGGCCGGCGTCGAGAGCCCGGAGGAGTGAGCGGCGGGGGACCTTTGCCCCGTGCCAGGGAAGCCGCTTCCGATCGGCTCGCGACTCCGGTAGCTTCCGAGTGCCGCGAGGAGTGGGAGGGGCCGTCGACCCATCCAGTCGAAGAGTCGACAGACCCGGACATGAGGATCGAGAGATGAGATCGCTATTTCCTCTAGCCGGCCTGAGCCTGGCTCTCCTGTCGTCGAGCCCGTCCCAAGCGGCGACGACCTTCGTGGACGTGCTATTCGAGCGCAGCGCCTGGGAGGCCCAGGTCGGTCCGGTGGCGAGCGAGACCTTCGAGGTCGACATCGCGCAGGCCGACGTCCTCGACTTCGCCTCGGGCATCGAGTCGGTCGCCTCGGGTCTGGGCAACGACCCGGCCAATCATCGGGTCTCGGGCGGTCGCTTCAGCGGAACCCTCCGCACGGCCGGCTCGAGCGCGCCGGGCTACCTCACCTTCGTCTGGACCTTTCCGGAGCCGGTGACCGCCTTCGGTGCCGACTTCTTCAGCATCGGCGGCAGTCGCGAGGTGAGCGTCCAGGGCAGCTTCGACGCCGGGCTCGAGTCCTTCGATCTGCGCGCGCTCTTCGGTGCGGACGGAGGCGTCGACCAGGGCTTCTTCGGCATCGTCTCGGCCACGCCCTTCAGCTCCATCACGCTCGTTGCCCTGGGCTCCATCGACAGCAACGACGCCTTCACGGTCGACGACGTGGTGATCGGGCTCCCGGAGCCGGCGGGCACCGGCGTCCTGGCGCTCGCCGCGGTCGGACTGATCGTCCGTCTGCGGCGGTCGCCGGCGCGACCCCGAGCGGCGCTCCCGACGACGAACGGAGCGACCGGTCCGAGGCATGGACCGCGGTCGGCGCGATCCGCGCTCGACCGTCCCGCTCGGAGCGAGGCGAAGACTCGGAGCGGGGCCGAGACTCAGAGCGAGGCGTAGACCGCGTCGACCAGGGCCTGGGTACGCGGCGTCTGCCAGCGATCGCCGGGCCGATTCGTGACGAAGCCGAAGGCCACGCGGCCGACGGGATCGGCGAAGCCCAGGGAGCCCCCGTAGCCATAATGGCCGAAGGCCTCGGCATGGGGGCCGAGCGGGCGGCCGGGCTGCGCGAGCTGGAAGCCCAGCCCGAAGCGGCTCGGCCGGCCGAGCACGCGATCCTCGCCCTCGGAATGGACGCGGGTCGCCTCGGCGAGCAGCCCGGCCGAGAGCAGCGGGGGCGCGTCCGGTCCGGCGCCCAGCAGACGCTGGTAGAGAGCGGCCAGGGCGCGAGCGTTGCCATGGCCGTTGGTCGACGGGATCACGGCGTCGCGCCAAGCGGTCGTATTGACGGTGCCCATCCCCGAGAGGCCGCTCGGGTTGAAGTAGGCATGCCAGACCATCTGATCGTGCTCCGCGTCGCCGGTCGCCGGGAAGATCTCGGCCCAGCGAGCGGGATCATCGAAGCTCATCTCGGCGGTCGCGAGCTGGATCGGCGCGACCCGGCCATGCAGCGCGCGCGGCAGCCCCCAATGATAGTCGACGCCGAGATCCCCGATCAGACGCTCCTGCAGGAGGGCGCCGACCGGCCGACCCGTGACCCGCCGCAGCAGCTCTCCGACCAGAAAGCCGAAGGTCCCGACGTGGTAGCCATGCGCCTCGCCCGGCGTCCACCAGGGCGCCTGCTCCGCGAGCGCCTCGCACATCGCGTCCCAGTCGTAGATGGCGGCCGCCGGAAGCCGCCTCCGCACGCTGGGCAGCCCCGCCTGATGCGCGAGCAGCATGCGGAGCGTCGTCTCCGACTTCCCCGCCACGCCGAGCTCCGGCCAGACCGCGGCTACCGGCGCGTCGAGATCGCAGAGTCCCCGCTCGACGGCGTCGAGGGCCAGCATCGCGAGCACGCCCTTGCCCGTCGAGTAGGCGTTCACCAGGGTGTCCCGGGACCAGCCGACTCCGCGCGCCGGATCCGCCATCCCGCCCCAGAGATCGGCCACCCGACGTCCGTCCACATACACGCAGACGGCGGACCCGATCTCGCCCCGCGCTTCGAGGTTCTCGGCCAGGGCCGCCCGGATGCCCGAGAAGGCGGCATCACAGACGCCGCCGACGCGTGCGCTCTCCATGGACCGAGCGTGCGGGAATCCGGAGGGGGTGTCCAGCCGAGCGGAGCGAGCGCAGGACGGCGGCGGTGGGGATCTGCGTCTGGCGAGGGTCCGGGGCTGGGCGGGGGCGTGGGTCCGGGCACGGGTCCGGGCGTAGGTCCAGGCCTGGGCCCGAGCCTTGGCGGGGCTGGG
>CAYXLY010000289.1:3520-6110 GCA_964466005.1 uncultured Spirochaetaceae bacterium
CCTCGGTTCCTGCTCCCCGAACCCCGCTTCCCGCGTTTCACTTCGCGGCGGTTTTGCCCTTGAGCAGGACGACGACGGCGGCGACGAGCAGGGCGGCGGCGCCGACGCCTGCCAATGCCTTGGCGGGGCTGGGCTGGCCTGGCGTGGGCTGGCCTGGCCGGATCTGCGCCGCAGCCTGCCGCGCGAGCGCGCGATCCCGTCAGCGCGGCTCGAGCCGGAAGAGGTAGACCTCGTCCACGTTCTCGTTGCGCGGGCGCAGGCCGTATTTCTCGTCGTAGGCCTCGGCGAACCGGTCGAGCTCGCTCTGCTCGCGCACGCGCGTGGCGAGGAGCTCGTAGATCGACTCGCTCACCCGGATCCGCACCCGCGGATCCGCCTCGATGTGCTCCGCCCAGCGGCTGCGATTCGCACCGGCGTGGACGTAGAGATGCTCGTCGGCCGCGGTCAGCCAGATGTTCACGGAGTACGGGTCGTCGGGGCGCGTCTCGAGCTGGACCGTGTCGACGGCGTCCGTGAAGGCCCAGCTCTCGGGAGCCGGCCGGGTCGGCCCCTCGAGCTCTCCGCCCGGGACGAGCACGAAGGGACCGCTGCAGGCGAGGAGCGCGGTCGCGAGGGTGGCCAGGGCGAGGCCGGCAAGGCGAGGACTGCGCTCGAGCGCACGGAGCCTGGGTCTCATGGATCTCTCCCCTCCCCTTCAATCTACACGAATCGCGATCGGCTCGCGTCCGTCTTTCTCTCCGCGCCATCCGCGCCATCTGCGCCATCTGCGCCTCCGCTCTCCGGGAAATGTCGACGCGAGTCGACGCGACGGGCTCGCATTCGTCTATGCTCGACCCACCCTCGGAGACGCCCCGCCGCGCGTCCCGATGGAGCCAGCGGGTCGCGCTGACGTCCGCGCGCGAAGAGGCTCCGCATGGGCATCATCATCGAGAGGAGAGACACATGGGAAAGTACACGCGAGAAGAGCTGCTCGAGGCCTTCGAGGACTACAAGCGCCGCCGCGACATCGCTTCGGAGACCGGCGACTGGAACGTCTGGGCGGACTGCTTCACCGACGACGCCGAGTACATCGAGCACGCCTACGGCGACATCCACGGCGGCCCCGCCATCCGGAAGTGGATCTGCGACGTGATGGCGCCCTTTCCGACCATGACCTTCCCGATCGACTGGATGGTCGTCGACGAGGAGAACGGCGCGATCGTCTGGGGCGTACGGAACGCCTTCCCCGAGCCCTTTCAGCCCAACGGCGAGCCCTACTCGTTCCCCAACTGGTCGCGCCTCGTCTACGCGGGCGACATGAAGTGGAAGTCCGAGGAGGACATCTACAACCCGGCGCGCGACTCGACACGGGTCTTCAAGGCGTGGGTGAAGGCGGGGGGACGGACCCGGACGGGCGAGAAGATCGAGATGGTGCATCGGTAGGGGCCGGACCCGTCCGCCCCCAGCCCGAGGGCGGATCGGGTCATGGCCATCCGCTCTCGCTCGCCTCAGAATCCCACACGCACCCCGAAGACGCCTTCGTGCGCGTCGAACTCGCCGCTGAGCGTCCCACTCGCGCTCCCGATCCCGGGGATGTTGACGGTGGCCGTGAGGTCTGGATCCGTCGTGGCGAGATAGCGATAGCCGAGTGTGAGCGACGCACGGTCCGTGACCGGAATGCCGATCCCCGCCATCAGGTTCCAGGCGAAGACGACGTCGCTGTCGTCGACGACCAGGAGGCTCGCGTCGCTGTCCGAGTCGATCGACAAGACCCCCACCCCGATCCCGGCTCCGACGTAGGGAATGATCGGCGCGTCCGGGACCAGGTCCAAATAGCCGTTCGCCATCGCCGTGAAGACGCCCGCGTCTCCCGCTCCTTCGAGCCGGAAGCCGGGACCTTCGATGTCGTCGACCTCCGACTGCCTGTAGCCGAAGCTCAGCTCGCTCCGCAGATGATCGGTGATCCGTGCGCCGACGGCTCCCCCGATATGGAATCCCGGGGTGAAGGACACGTCTCCGGATAGGCCGCCGCCGGAGATGCCCTGCTCGGGGACCATCGACAGGCCCGAGGAGAGCTCGGCATAGTAGACGTACCCCGACTCCTCCTCCTCTTCCTCGGCGGTGCCGCGAGCCAGCAGCTGCTCTTCGAGGCTGTCGGCTCGAGCCATTCCCGCCGGCGCGAACCACACGATCAATCCCCCCACGACTCCCGCTCCCACTGCCCGCAACCAGATCTTCAAGCGCCACCTCCATTCAGCCGGGTACCCGAGGTCCTCCTCGAGCGCGGGTGGGATGGTAGGGGGTGGTTGTGCCAGATACGGGCGCGCAGCCGCGCCCCAAGCCCGACTGACCTGCCCCTCTCAAACCGATCCGCGTCGAATGAGAAGGTCGGGCACGAACGGGATGAGAAGACCAGGAAGGAAGTGCCACACGCCGGAGCAGATCATCCGGCAGCTGCAGCAGGCCGAGGTCGAGTTGTCCAAGGCTCCGGCGACCGCCGTAGCCCGAAGGTTTGGGAACACCGCGCGGACGGATCACCGCGGGCGCAAGGGCCACGGCAGCCCCCGCCTGGATCAGGCGAAAGGCTTGAAGAAGCTCGAGCGATAGAGCG
>CAYXLY010000290.1:0-6101 GCA_964466005.1 uncultured Spirochaetaceae bacterium
ACCCGAGGGCGTCCGGGCCTGGCACGAGGCCCTCGACCGGGTCGAGGCGACGGCCCGCCCCGTCGCGCTGGTCACGACCGGGACGGGGCGGTTCTACTCGAACGGACTCGACCTCGCCTGGATGCTGAGCGAGGCGGGCGAGTCCGAACGCGGGAGCTACATCCCCGGCGTGCTCGCGTTGATGGCCCGGGTCCTGACCTTCCCGATGATCACCGTCGCCGCCGTGAACGGCCATGCCTTCGGCGCCGGCGCCCAGCTCTCGCTGGCCCACGACTACCGGGTGATGCGCCGGGATCGCGGCTATTGGTGCATGCCGGAGATCGACATGGGCGCCCCGCTCCATCCCGGCATGACCGCCCTCATCCAGGCTCGGCTGCCGCGTCAGACGGCTCACGAGTCGATCGTGACGGGCACGCGCTACGGCGGCGAGCAGGCACGGCAGCGAGGGATCGTGGATCGGATCGCCTCAGAGGACGAGGTGCTCCCCCTCGCCATCGAGGTCGCGGCGAGCCTCGCCGCGAAGGCCCATCCCGTGATGCGCCAGCTGAAGGCCGGCCTCTATCCCGAGACCCTCGAGGCGCTCGCCCGGGACATGGACGCCATCGCCGCGCCACCGGTCTGAGCCGCGCGGGCCGGACGAGGGTCCGGGGCCCGACCCCGGGCCCCGGTCGGCGCCGCTCTAGAGCTCTAGAGATAGGTCCCGTAGCCCGGCTTGTAGACGCCCGGCTCCTCGTGGCCCCGCTTGGTCAGGGCTTCCTGATGCGTGATGCCGCCGAACATCTGCTTCAGCCGGTCGTCCCACTCGTCGGCCGTCGAGGCGACCACCCGAACGGTGAACCGGAGCTCCTCGTCGCTGAAATGCTCGCCGAGAAGCGTCTCGTCGAACCAGATCGAACGACGCTCGGTATTCAAGGCGAAGCGTCCGAACATCAGTCCGAAGTTCAGGCGGGCGAGGAAGAGCCCCAGCTCCGGCGAGACCGTGACGTCCACGTTCGTGATCGCGAAGACGCGAACCATCAGGAGACCGCCGGGTGCGATGCGCGCGCCGACGACCACCCGCACGTCCCCGAGCCCGACCGCATAGTCGCCGTCCTCGTCCTGAGTCGGCTTCTCCTCCATCATCTCGGTCAGGATCTTCTCGACCCGCCGCCGGATGGTCGCCAGCTTGAGCTCGGCCTCGTGCTGAGCCCGACGGCTCCCGTGGATGATGTTGAGCCTCGCCTCGGGCTCCTCGTCGAAGACGTCGCCGAGCAGGCTCTGGACGAGCTGATACGCGCTCTCGCCATCGTCGACCTCCTTCACCCAGGGGAGGCTCTGGTTGGCCGGATCTTCCGAGACCAGGGCATGCTCGCGGAGCCGGCCTCGAATCGAGACCGGCAGGGGCGGCATCGGCACGGGGCGTCCCGGAACGCGGACCTCGAGCCCCTCGTCCTCCCGCCGAGCCACCTCGAGGGCGTGCAGCGGATTCCGGGCGGGGCTCAGGCTCACGAAGTCGAAGGGGTCGAGGGAATCGAACTGGGATTCGAGATAGGCATGCGCGCGGGCTTCGGCGCCGGCATCTTCGGACACGATTCGCTTCCTCCTGGATGATTCTCCGTCGTGAGCCTAACCGAAGCAGGCCGGAGGTGGGACCGGATGCGAGTCCGGTCGCGGCGGCGAGCCGACGGAAGACTCCGTCGGACCGCTCCTCAGCCCGTATTGCGAAGCCCCGCAGCCACGCCGTTGATCGTCAGGTGGATCGCGCGCTCCACTCGCTCGAGGTCCTCGGCCCCGCCGTCGAGCCCGCGCCCCGAGCGCTTGCGCTCGAGGAGCTCGACCTGCAGGTAGGAGAGGACGTCGAGATAGGGCGTCCGGCGATCCAGCGCCTCGCGGAGCTCGGGATCGCGGGCCAGCAGGACGCGGTCCCCCGACACGTCCCGGACCGCGCGGAGCGTCCGCTGGAACTCCTTCTCGATCCGCAGGAAGACCTCCGACGTTCCCTCCGTGCCGCTCGCGAGCTCCGCATAGCGGGCGGCGACGTGGAGATCGGCCTTGACCAGCACCTGCTCGAGGTTGTCGATCACGCCCCGGAAATAGGGCCAGCGGCGATACATCGTTCGCAGCCGGCCCATCGCCTCGTCCCGGCCTCCAGGATGCCTCTCGCAGTAGGTCGCGAACCCGGACCCGGCGCCGTACCAGCTCGGCAGCAGGATCCGGGTCTGATTCCAGGAGAACGTCCAGGGGATCGCGCGCAGGTTCTCGATCGCACGGGTCTGCGTCCTCTTCGCGGGCCGCGAGCCCAGGTTGAGGGCCGAGACCTCCTCGATCGGCGTCATCGCGTAGAAGACGTCCACGAATCCGGGCGTCTCGTACACCAGATCCCGGTAGGCCTCCCGCGAGGCCTCCGCCACCGTACGCAAGGTCTCCCGCCAGACGGCCGGCGGCTCCTTGGCGAGGCCGGCGTCCCGCGAGGAGAGCGTGGCTTCGAGCGTCGCGGCCAGGATCAGCTCCAGATGATAGGCGGCGGAGCTTCGCGTCCCGTACTTCGAGGCGATGACCTCTCCCTGCTCGGTCAGCTTGATGCGCCCGTCGACGGTGCCCGGGGGCTGGGCCAGGATCGCCCGATGGGTGGGGCCTCCGCCGCGCGCGATCGTGCCTCCCCGGCCATGGAAGAACTCGAGCTGGACTCCCTCCTTCCGGGCCTGGTCCGCGAGCTCGCGCTGCACCTGCTCGAGCGCGGCGCAGGCCGCCAGGTAGCCTCCGTCCTTCATCGAGTCCGAGTAGCCGATCATCACCTGCTGGCGCATCCCCCGCGCCTCGAGCTGCTGGCGATAGGCCTTCGAACGGTAGAGCCGCTCCATCGAGCCCGTCGCTCCGTGGAGACTCTCGATCGACTCGAAGAGCGGCACGATGTCGACGTCACTCTCGAAGCCGCTCGCTGCATGGGGCCGTACCAGCCCGACCTGGCGACAGAGCGCGAGCAGCTCGAGCACCGGCACGGCATTCTGGGTGTCGCTGATCACGAGGTCCCGCAGCGCGCGTCCGCCGGGAGGGATCGGCAGCTCCGCGATCATGCGGAGGGTCGCCATCACCTCTGCCGCCTCGACCGAGAGATCCGCATGCGGCGTGGCCACGGGATCCCTCGCCAGGATCACGTCCTCGAGGAAGGCTCGCTGCCTCGACAACGGGAGCGATTCGAGCGGACCCTCGACCGGGCAGATCAGCTCGGCTCGAGCCTCCCGATGCTTGCTCTGGTTCTGCCTGACGTCGAGCGCGACGAAGTCGAAGCCGAAGACGTCGAGCGAGTCGATCAGGGCCTGAAGCGGTCCGCGGGCGACCCGCTCGGCGCCGTTCTCGACCAGGCTCTCCCGGATGAGCTCCAGGTCGGCCTGCAGGGCCAGGGCGGTCGGATAGCCAGCCCGGTCGGCAGCGGGTCGACCCGACCGCTCCGCCTCGATCGTACGCTCGAGCCGCAGTCCGATGGCGTTGAGCTTGATCCGGTAGCGCTCGGAGCTGTTGCGTCCCTCGATCCTCTCCGAGAGCCCCTCGAGCTCCGAGAGATCCCGCTCGATCGACGCCTCCAGCGCCGGCGACGTCGCGGACCTCGCGTCCGAGATCGTCAGGCGCTCGATCAAGGGCTGGATCCGGCCGACATAATGCTCGAGGATCGCCACCCGATAGAGGCGCAGCGCCTCTCGCGTGATGTCGGCCGTGACGAAGGGATTCCCGTCCCGGTCCCCGCCCATCCAGGATCCGATGCGAAGGCTCCGATGGGCGGCATGCTCGACGGCGGCGCGCTTGCCCGCGTCGCTGCCGGGATAGACCTCGTGGAAGCTCGCGACCATCCCCTCGGTCACCCGGGGCAGCGAGTGGACGAGGACCTCCTGGAGGACGTGGATCGCATAGCGGACCTCGTCCAGCGGCGTCGGCTTGCGCGTTCGAACGGTCGTCGAGAGCCAGAGACCGGTGATCTCCGCGAGAATCCCCTCGCTCGGACTCGCATCCGATCCCGAGCCCTCGCCCGAGTCCGCCGAGACCCGCCTCTCCGTCGCCGTGCGCTGACCGAGCAGGGCATCGATCCGGTCCAGCGTCTGACGCAGCGACCAGCGCAGGGCCTCCGTCGGATGCGCGGTGAGGACGATCGTGGCACGCAGGCGTCCGATCTCGGCGGCGACCGCGTCCGAGTCGAGACCGGCGTCGCGCATCCGCTCGAAGAGCGAGCGGAAGGTGCCCCGTGCCCCGCGCTTGCGCTGCCTCTGGTCGTGGCGCTCCTCGGCCACGTTGAGCAGCCAGAACAGGATGGTGAAGGCCCGACCGACGTCGACCAGCTCGGAGAGGCTCATCCGGCGGAGGCGGCTCGTCAGGCGCTTCTCGTCGGCAGCGGCATAACGATGACGGAGCCGATGTGCGAGATCACGGATCTCGCTCACCGATTTCGTGAACGAAGGCCCCTCCTGCTCCTCGAGCACGCGCTCGTGCGCCTCGAGGAGGAGTCGCATCTCGTCCTGCATGATTCGTCGTGCGCGCGGGCTGCCGGGCATCGGGGGCGGAGGATAGACGGCGGGCCCGACGCCCGCCGGCGCCCGTCAAGGCCTCAGTCTCCCCCGTCTTCCGCGACGGGCAGACCCAGCTCCGCGAGGGCCGCCCGGAAGTCCGCAGGCAGCGGCGCCTCGAAGGCGATCTCGTCGACCGCGAGGCGCGCGGCATGGAGGAGCGGGCGCCCGGCGGAGGGGACGACGCGGTCGGCCTCTCCGCCGTACTCGGCATCTCCGAGGACCGGATGACCGAGGTGGGCCAGCGAAGCCCGGATCTGATGCAGGAATCCCGTCTCCAGCTCGATCTCGACCTCGGTCGCCGTCTCGAAGAGATGACGGGGTCGGACCCGCTGGCGGCAGAGGCGCCCCTCTCCCGGCTCGACGACCTCGACGTGCGCCGGATGATGCCGCTTCACCGCCAGCGGAAGCTCGACCCGAAGCGGCGCCTCGAGCCGCCCACGGACGAGCGCCCGGTAGCGCTTCTCGACCCGGTGGGCGCTGAAGGCTCCCCGGAGCCGACGCCAGACGGCCTCGTCCGTCGCGAAGAGAAGGGTTCCGGTCGTGTCGACGTCGAGACGGTGGACGACACCCGAGCGCAGCCCGCCCTCGCCGATGCCCACGATCTCGGGATGACGCGCTACCAGGGCGTTCAGGACCGTGTCCTCCTGCGCGGGGTGGAGGGGGTGGACGCCGCAGCCCGACGGCTTGTCGACGCCGATCCAGCCCTCCCCTTCGGCCCTCACGGAGAGCGGCCGGTCGGGTCGGGGCCTCGGCCGCTCGTCCTCGGCGCGGGCGGGCCCGACCACGACCAAGAGGTCACCCGGGCTCGTGCGCCGGGCCTTGTCCGCGAGCGCCAGAGTCGGACCCCGGGCGATCGAGACGCGGCCGAACTCGAGCAGATGGCGCACCCGCGCGCGGGAAACTCCGAGCCGGCCCGACAGGAAGCGGTCGAGGCGCTCGCCGGCCTCGCCCTCGGAGACCTCGATCGGGATCGGATCGCATGCCAAGCCTCGTCTCCTCTTCTCTCTCCGTCTCTCGGCGCGGGCGGGCGTGGGCGGGCTCGCATCGGGGCTCTGGAGCTGTCGCGGAAGCGCAGTCACAGGGGGTCCAGAGCGGGTCTCGCCCTCCCCGGAGGCAACCAGACTAGCGTGCCGTCCGAGGCCCGGCCGTTCGGCCTCGAGCAGGACCCGAGCACGGCCCGAGCACGGCCCGAGCCCGGCCTGAGCCCGGCCGGGAAAAGACCCGACGGCCAGGGCGGGGGGCGAAAGACCCCTCCTGCCGGCGCTCGGCAACCGGTCGACAAGCTCGCGGCGCGCAGGGTACCCTCCGCCGCCTCCATGACTGCCGTCTCCAAGCCCCAATCCAGGCGAGCCCGCCCGGCCGCCGACGACGCGCCCCACGTGGCCGTGATGGACACGACCCTGCGCGATGGCGAGCAGACGCCCAACGTCTCCTATACGCCGGCCGAGAAGCTGCAGCTCGCCCGCATGCTCCTCGTCGAGCTCGAGGTCGACCGCATCGAGATCGCCTCGACCCGCGTCTCGGAGGGCGAGCTCGAGTCGGCCCGGTCCATCACGAGGTGGGCAC
>CAYXLY010000291.1:0-6070 GCA_964466005.1 uncultured Spirochaetaceae bacterium
AGATTCTCCGGAGTGACTGGAGTTCAGACGTGTGCTCTTCCGATCTCCGTCCGGCATCCGGCCACCGAGATCGTGCGCGAGGACGGGCGTCCCGACATCGCGCGCGCACTCGGTCTCGGCCCCCTCCACGTCGTCCGGCATCGACCCCGCTGGCGCTCCCCCTACACCGGGACCGTCCCCCTGGTCTCGGGAGAGATCGCGGGGGATCTCACGCTCTACCTGAGCGAGAGCGAGCAGACCCCGTCGGCGATGGGGCTCGGCGTCTCCTTCGGCCCCGGCATGGCCGACGTCGCGGCCTGCGGGTTCCTGGTGCAGGTGATGCCCGACGCCAGCGAGGAGGACGTCTCGCGAATGGAGGAGAACGTGGCGGGCATGCCCGGCCTCGCGGGCCTCCTCGAGGCGCCCCTCGACGCCCACGAGCTGATCGATCGGCTCCTGCTCGGCCTCGGCTCGCGCGAGCGACACACGATGACCCCGCGCTTCCATTGTCCTTGCACGCGCGACCGCGCTCGGCGCACACTGTCCCTGCTCGATGCCGAGGAGATCGCCGGGATGATCGACCGGGACGAGAGCCAGGAGATCGTCTGCGAGTTCTGTGGGCGTGCCTACGAGATCCGGCCTTCGGAGATGAGCGGACTGCTCGGCTGAGCCCGCACGTCGAGCAGGCCCGCGACGCGCTCGGGAGGAGGAAGACGTGTCTGCTCCGAAGCCGACCGATTCGAAGATCGAGGCCCGACTCGCCGCCATCGTCGGCGCCGAGCAGGTGCTCGTCGGTGAGGCGATCCCCGCCGACCACCACGCAGACGAATGCCTGACCGCCTCGCCGACCGCGCCGCTCGCCCTCGTCCGGCCCGGTTCGACCGAAGAGGTGACGGCTCTCCTCGAGCTCGCCTCGAGCGAGTCGATTCCCGTGACCGCCCGCGGAGCCGGGACCGGGCTCGCCGGAGGCTGTGTCCCGCGACCGGACGGACTCCTCGTCTGCTTCTCCCGCATGAACCGGATCCTGGAGATCGATCGGGAGAACTTCGTCGCCGTGGTCGAGGCCGGCGTCCAGCTCGATCAGCTCGACGCCGAGCTCGCTCCGCTCGGTCTCGTCTACCCCGTCCATCCCGGAGAGAACAGCGCCAGCCTCGGCGGCAACGTGAGCACGAACGCAGGAGGCACCCGCGCCGTGAAGTACGGCGTCACGCGACACAACGTGCTCGGCGTCGAGGCCGTGCTCGCCACCGGTGAGGTGATCGAATGCGGAGGCAAGCGGATCAAGACCTCGAGCGGCTACGACCTGACCCAGCTGATCATCGGCTCCGAGGGCACCCTCGCCCTCGTGACGAAGGCGACCCTGAAGCTGCAGCCCCGGCCCGAGCACTCGGCGACCGTGCTCGCGCCCTTCGCTACCTTGAGCGAGGTCACCCGGGCGGTCCCGCGAGTGGTGGCCAGCGGCATCGGCCCGCTGCTCCTCGAGTACATCGACATGTCGACGATGGCGCTCATGGTCGCGCAGCTCGGCCTCGAGCTCGGCGTTCCGGAGAGCGTCCGCAGCCGCGCCCTCGCCTACCTCGTGGTCTCGCTCGAGAGCACCCACGCGTCCCGTCTCGAGGAGGACACGCTGCGCCTCGGAGAGCAGCTCGTCGAGCTCGGGGCCCTCGACGTCTACGTCCTGCCACCGACCGCGGGAAACGACCTGATCGCGGCTCGCGAGAAGGCGTTCTGGCTCGCGAAGGGAGCGGGCGCCGACGACATCCTGGACGTCGTCGTGCCGCGCGCCGCAATGCCCGAGTTCATGGCGCGCGTCGAAGCCATCGCCGAGGAGACGGGGACGCGGGTGCCCGGATGCGGCCACGCCGGCGACGGCAACGTGCACATGGCCGTCTTCCAGCCGGATCCTGCCGTGCGCAGCCGCGTCCTGCGGCGCATCTTCGAGGCGGGGCTGGCTCTCGGGGGCGCCATCTCGGGAGAGCACGGCCTCGGCAAGACCAAACGGAAGTATTTTCTCGAGCTCGAGGATCCGGCGAGGATCGCGCTGATGAGGCGGATCAAGAGCGCCTTCGATCCGGCGGGCATCCTGAACCCCGACACGATCTTCTGAGCGACTCCGGCCCCCCGCGCACGCCTCCGCGGCCGCTCGTCGAGGCCGCCCGCCGCTAGTCGAGACCGCGTGCGCGCAGCCGCTCCAGGGTCTCCGGCTTCACGCCGGCCTCGAGCAGATAGTCGGACATCGAGCCGTATCGCTCGGCCACGTGCGCCAGCACGGCCTCCATCGTCTCGGGCTTCGCGTGGAGCGTGTCGGCCGGAAGATCCTCGAGGGTGTCGCGGTAGCCCTTCATGCTCATCACGCGGTCGATGATCGCTTCGATGTTCTCCGCAGACAGGGCGTAGTCGGCCACGATCAGCTCGTCGGGGACGTCCAGCACGCCGAGCACCACGGCGGAGATCACTCCGGTCCGGTCCTTGCCGGCGGCGCAGTGGTAGACGGCTCCTCCCTGCGAGTGCGCGAGGATTTCGATCACCCGGGCGATCGGCTCCCGCGCGAAGTCCAGCATCCCCACGTACCGGTCCGCGAGGGTCACGAGCTTCTCGGCCGCGGCGCGCTCGGCGGCCCGGGTGTCCCCGTCGAAGAGCGGGGCATGGTGGAAGCCGATCGGCTCCTGCTCGAGCAGTCCGCGCCCCTCGGCATCGAGCTCGAAGCTCGAGCGGAGATCGACGATGTCGCTCATGCGGAGCTGCTCGCGCAGGAGAGAGACGTCACGCGGGGTCAGCGCATGGAGGGCATCGCTCCGAAAGAGCGCGCGCCAACGGATCGTCCGGCCGCTTCGCGTCGGATAGCCGCCGAGATCGCGGAAGTTGACACAGCCTTCGAGCTCGATTCGGCGCTCCACGACGAGGGAGTCTAGCCCCGACTCCTTCGAAAAAAAGATGGGAGACCGTGGTCTCGGGCCTCGACGAGGCGGCAAACGAACGGCAGGGGACGGGCAACGGGGCTCGCAAGCTGTATGCTCGAAGGGCCGCTTGGATGGGGGTGGTGATGGCCGAGTCGGCAACGTGGACGACGCGCGGCGCCGAGATCTCCGAGAGGTCGTCGGAGCTGGTCCTGCCCGAGCATGCGTCCCCCGAGAACGCCGGGACGACGACCGACGAGATCATGCGCGCGACGCCGCAGGGCGCAGGGAGGGCCACCGTGCAGGAGCCGGAGAGTCCGCGAGCCGACCGGGCGGGCGACCGCTCGGAGCGGCCCGCCACCGCTGCGGGCATCGCGCTGCCCGGAGACCGGGGGCCCCGCTCGGGAGCCGCCCGGCCGCAGAGGTCGGAGTCGCGAGAGCAGCGTCCCTCCTTCTGGCGACGGATCGCACTGGGTCGCCGCGCGGCGGCCGCCGAGCCGCCCCCGCCCGAGACCGCCACGCAGACGCGCTCTCCGGCGCGCACGACCTCTTCCTCGGAGGCGCCCGCATCGAGCTCGAGCCGCTCGCTGGTGGAGGCCGAGCCGGCGCCGGTCACGGCTCCGGACATCGAGAGCCGGATCGTCGAGCCCATGCTCCAGGCCCTGGTCTCGGTCGAGGCGAAGCTCGAGCGGAGTCATGTCGAGCTCATGGGTCGCTCCGACCAGGTCGAGAGCCGGCTCGGGCAGCTCTGGGACATCGAGGAGCAGCTCGGTGCGCTCGGCGAGATGCAGGACTCGCTGCTCCAGGTCTCGGAGCAGCAGCGGCGGCTCGAGGCCGCCATCCGGTCCCAGACCCGGACGACGCGTTGGCTGGTGGGCGCCGTGCTGGCCTCCCTGGCCGCCGCGGCCTTCTTCGTGGCGGCGATCCTGCGCTAGCGAGCCGCCCTTCTTCCTTCGCTGTCCCAGCGCTCTCCCTGCGCTGATTCCTGCGCTGATTCCTGCGCTGATTCCTGCGCTGATTCCTGCGCTGATTCCTGCGATCTGCCTGCGTTCGCGGCTCGTCTGCGCTCGATCTGGCTGACCTGGGCCCGACACGGCTCGCCGTCCTCGCGCCCGACCGCCTTCTGCCTGCCCGGCTCCGGGCTCTAGCGGTCTGTCATAGCCGTCCGTCAGCCCCCTGGCAGGCCTTCTGCTTGACAAGGCTCGATCCAAATACCAGTCTATCCGCATATTCAGATATTTGAATGACCCGCCGCGCGGCTTCGCGCGCGGCGATCGAAACCAGATCCCTGCCCGCACCGGTAGATCGGATTGCAGGGCCCGGCTCGGGCCCTCGAGGAGACAACGAACGCATGGCAAAGAACTCAGCCCCCGACTTCAAGGTCGCCGACCTCACCCTCGCGGACTGGGGTCGAAAGGAAATCGGCCTCGCCGAGCACGAGATGCCCGGCCTGATGGCGCTGCGGGAGCGCTACGGAGACACCCGTCCGCTCGACGGAGTGCGCGTCATGGGGAGCCTCCACATGACGATCCAGACGGCCGTGCTGATCGAGACGTTGACCGACCTCGGCGCCGACGTGCGCTGGGTCTCCTGCAACATCTTCTCGACCCAGGACCATGCCGCCGCGGCGGCGGTGGTGGGCCGCGACGGAACGCCCGATGAGCCCAAAGGCACGCCGGTCTTCGCCTGGAAGGGCGAGACCCTCGAAGAGTACTGGTGGTGCACCGACATGGCGCTCCGCTGGCCCGACGGAGGCGGCCCGGATCTCATCGTCGACGACGGCGGCGACGCCACGCTGCTGATCCACAAGGGCTACGAGTTCGAGAAGGCGGAGAAGATCCCGGACTTCAATCCCGAGACGGATCCCGAGGAGTGGGGCGTGATCCTCGATCTCCTGCGCAAGATCGGCGCAGAGGACAAGACCCGCTGGCAGCGCACGGCCGAGACCTGCCGCGGCGTGTCGGAGGAGACGACGACGGGCGTCAACCGTCTCTACCAGATGGAGAAGAACGGAACGCTGCTCTTCCCCGCGATCAACGTGAACGACTCCGTCACCAAGTCGAAGTTCGACAACGTCTACGGATGCCGGCACTCCCTCCCCGATGGCCTGATGCGAGCCACCGACGTCATGCTGGGCGGGAAGGTCGCCGTGGTCTGCGGATTCGGCGAGGTCGGGAAGGGCTCCGCAGAGAGCCTCCGCGGCCAGGGCGCCCGCGTCGTCGTCACCGAGATCGACCCGATCTGCGCACTGCAGGCCGCGATGCAGGGCT
The DNA here is from genome assembly GCA_964466005.1 of uncultured Spirochaetaceae bacterium. Taxonomy (GTDB): domain Bacteria; phylum Myxococcota_A; class UBA9160; order UBA9160; family UBA4427; genus UBA4427. Next base: position 5,147 of record CAYXLY010000291.1, read on the forward strand.
ACGAGGTGGCGACTCTCGAGGATGTCGTCGAGACCGCCGACATCTTCATCACGACGACCGGCAACTTCGACATCATCACGGCCGGCCACATGGCGCGAATGAAGGACAAGGCGATCGTCGGCAACATCGGCCACTTCGACAACGAGATCGACATGGCCGGACTGAAGAAGGTCCAGGGCATCGAGTGCATCAACATCAAGCCGCAGTACGACGAGTGGCGATTCCCGGACGGTCATAGCGTGCTCGTCCTCGCGGAGGGTCGGCTGCTCAACCTGGGCTGCGCGACCGGGCACCCGAGCTTCGTGATGTCGGCCTCCTTCACCAACCAGGTCCTCGCCCAGCTCGAGCTGCACCAGAACAACGAGCAGTACGAGAACAAGGTCTACGTCCTGCCGAAGAAGCTCGACGAGGAGGTCGCCCGGCTGCATCTGGACAAGCTCGGGGTGAAGCTGACCCGGCTGACCCCGGCGCAGGCGGAATACCTCGACATGGACATCGATGGGCCGTACAAGCCGGACCACTATCGTTACTAGGACCGCTACCAGGACCGCTACCAGGATCGCGATCAGGCACACCGACCGCTCACGCTCCTCGGAGCGTGAGCGGGATCGGGGCGCGCCCGGGGCTTCGGCCTCGAGGGGCGCCGGTCTGGACAGGGCGCCGCGTCTCCACTCTCGATGGGGCGCGGCGCTCTCGCGTTCGGGACCGGGCCTCGGCTCGACTCCGAAGCAGCGTCTCCACGGCCTCGAGGGGGCATCGTGTTCGAGATCCTGATCGGGCTGGGCGCGATCGGCCTCTTCTGTCTCGTTGGCTGGGCCGTCGGCGCCGCACCCGATTCGCTGATCCGAGGGGGCGCAGGACTCGTGGCCTTCGGCTTCGCCTACGGCATTCCGACGGCGGTCGTCTACCACTGGCGCCTCTACC
>CAYXLY010000292.1:0-6066 GCA_964466005.1 uncultured Spirochaetaceae bacterium
CTCCCTGGCTTCCCCGCGCGGCCGATCTCGACGCGGCTCGCCTGGCCCGGGAGGCGCTCTCGGCGGAATCCCGGTCCGCCGGGTCGGTCGCCGAATCCGTCGAGATCGCCGCGAAGCGTCTGCGAGAGAGCGCGGAGGAGGCCGATCGGAAGGACCTCGGCCTGCTCGGTCTGGACGTGCGCAACGCCACGCTCGGCGACCCGATCGCGGACCGGGAAGCGACCCGCGCGCTGCGCAGGCAGGGCGGCCTCGACCCGCGGCTGCAGAGCCGGCTCGACCGCCTCATCGCCGACGATCCACTGCGCCTCGCGCGTCGACGCCGCTTCGACGACTGGCATCGACTCTGGGCGAGGACCTTCAACACGCTCTCCGAGCCGCTGGGCAGCGCGGCGATCACGGGCTTCGCGCTCGCTCCGTTCCAGCTCGCCAACAGCATCGTGCACTACCTGGCCGAGTTCTCGAACAGCGAGCCCCTCTCGGTCACCCAGCGTCAGGCGCTCGCCCTTCGGAAGCAGTTCCTGGCGGCCCATCCCGACACCGAGTGGACCGAAGAGCTCCGAGAGAAGGTCGCTCGCAGCCAGGTCCTCCTCGAGGAGACCCTCGCCTTGCGTCGGACCCGGGCCGCGGAGCGTGCGCTCGAGAGCGACCGGCCCGCGATCGCCGCACGGCATGCGGCTGCCGCGATCGAGGCTCTCGCTCCCCATCCGGACGAGAACGGGGGCCTGCGGCGGCGCGCGAGACGCGCAGCCGAGGTGGCCGATCGCAGGCTGGCGCGAATCGATCGGCTCGAGGCGAGATCTCTCGAGAGCGAGCCGACGCCGACCGCCCTGCTCGACGCGGAGCGCCGGATCGCCGCTCGACTCCTGAGCGAGCCCGCTCGCTTCGACCGACTCGAGCCACTGCTCGAAGACTACGTGGAGCGGGGAGGGGGTCGCGATCGCAGCGAGTACGTCCGCGCGCTCGCCCAGGACGAGGCCGGCTTCGGAGGCGAGGCTCGGCGCACGCTCGCCGCACTGGGCAGGCGCCGGGACGAGGAGGCCTCCATGGCGAGGCACGCCCGGGCCCTGATCGAGGACGACTGGCAGAATCCACTCGGCGCCTTCGATCGACTGAAGCGGAAGGCCCGGCGCGAGGAGCTCGCCTGGCGGCTCGCCGGCGAGTGGGTCGACCGACCCCGCTATCCCAACCTGCCGGCGCCCCTGGCCTACCTGATCGACGCCCCGACGATCGCGATCACGATCGTCCTCGCGCCGGTCCGGTCGGTCTTCTCTCCCTGGACCGGCGTCCCGGACTTCGAGCGGGCGGCCGCGTTGGCCGCCTATCGCTACCTGCAGCGCGAGCCGCAGGGCGAGGCCCAACGGGAGGTCCTCGACTGGCTCTACGCGTACGAATCGGACCGCGAGCGCTGGGGACGCGCCCTGCGCCTGGCGGACCTGATGCCTCGGTTCGATCCCGAGGAACGCGAGGCGCTGGTCGAGAAGACGGCCGCCGCGCGGCTCGCGAATCTCGACCGGCTGGATCGCCGCGACACCCGCTCCTCGCTCCTGAAGGGCGTGGCACGGGAGTTCCCCGACTCGGAGAAGGGGCGCGAGGCGGGTCTGCGCGCGCGCGAAGAGCTCGAAGACGCGAGCGCCCAGTACATCCGCATCACGCGCGAGTTCCTCCAGGAGAACCCCGACGTCGCCTTCGACCGCGGCATCGGGCTGAGTCCCCGCCTCCTGAACGAGGATCCCGGAGACGGAGAGCTGCATCCGGAGGGCGTCGTGCTGCGAGGCGGACGCATCCTCGAGATCCGCCTGGTCGCCGAGGGGGGCGACGACGACGCGCCGCCCGAGTCCCGCATCCGGCAGATCTCCGAGGCCCGACTCTCCCGAACCGCCTCGGCCCTGGATGAGGCCGTCCAACGCAACAGCCTGATCGACGTCGAGGCCGGGCAGGATCCCGACGCCAACCGCGACGTGTATCTCGAGCGCGCGCGGCTCGGCCTCACGGATGATCCGGATGGAAGGGCCACGGCCGAGTCGAGCTTCGTGTATCGAAGCCTTCGCGAACGCTACGGCATGGTTCGGGGGCGCGAGTCCCTGCTGCCCTTCGACCTGGTCTTCCGGGGCAATCTCGGCGACTTCACGCTCGGCGCCTTCCCTCGCTGGCGGCCTCCGAAGGAGACGCCGGACGCCTTCCTCTATCGCTGACGCGGGCCCTCCGGCCGCCCGGGACCCGACTGCCCGGGACCCGACCGCCTGGAGGCGCCGCGGCTCGCCTCCTCGAGGAGCTCGATCGGATGCGCCACGCGCAGCGGGAGACCCCTTCCTCGAAGTCCGGACGCGAGCTGCATGGCGCATCCGGGATTGGCCGTCACCACGATCTCCGGCTCCGCCTCCACGAGCGCGTCGAGCTTCGGGGCCAGCACGGCGCGCGACATCTCCGGCTGCGTCAGATTGTAGATCCCGGCCGCGCCACAGCAGGCCTCGGGATCGCGATGCGCCACGAGCGCCAGCTCCGGGATCGCGTTCAGCAGGGCTCGGGGGCCGGAGGCGATGCCCTGGGCGTGGACGAGATGGCAGGGATCGTCGTAGCAGACCCGCTTCGGAATCGGCGCGAGCGGGATCTCGAGCCCGACCTCGGCCAGGAAGTCCAGGACGTCGCGGGCCCCCCGCGCCAGGCCTGCCCCCGACGCCCCGAGCCAGCTCTCGGTCTCCCGGAGCGCGGCGCTGCAGCCCGCCGAGGTCACCAGGATCGCGTCGATCGGGGGGGCATCGTCCGATCGTCCCGGATCCGTCGTCGGATCGAAGACCGAGGCGTTGTGGCGCGCGAGTCGATGGGCCGTCTCGAGATCGCCGCCGTGCGCCTGGAGCGCGCCACAGCAGCCCTGGGCGGGAGGCACGACGACCTCGAAGCCCGCTCTCGAGAGCACCTGGCGCGCCGCGTCGTTCACCCGACCGAAGAGCTCGGGCATCACGCAGCCCTCGAAGAGCGCGACCCGGCCGCGACGCGGTCCCCTGGCGGGCGTGAAGACGGGCAGCCGGCGTCGCTCGCTGCGTGGCGGGATCTCCGGCAGCAGGGCCTGCATGCTGCGCAGTCGCTCCGGAAGCAGCCGACCCGCCAGGCGATCGAGGCCCAGCCGCTGCACGATCGCCAAGGCGGACACGAGCAGGCCCAGGCGCCGGCGGTGGGGCACGATCCGTCGGAGGGCGAAGCGCTCGAGCCGGGTCGCCGGGCTGGGGCGGACCTCGCGATCGCGAATGACGGCGCGCGTCTGCTCGAGCATCTCGCCGTACTGCACGCCGCTCGGACAGGCGGTCTCGCAGGCACGGCAGCCGAGACAGAGGAAGGCCTCCTCCTCGAGGACCTCGGTCGACTCGAGCCTTCCCTCGGCGAGTCCCCGCATCAGATAGATGCGACCGCGGGGAGAGGCCGTCTCCCGTCCGGTGACCCGATAGGTCGGGCAGCTCGAGAGGCAGAGTCCGCAGTGGACGCAGTCCAGGCTCTGGGCGTAGAGCGCCCGTGCGAGCGCACCGCCGTACCCGCTCTCGCCTGCCGGCTCCCGACTCCGGCTTCCCTCCTCCGTCTCGCGATCCATCTCCACCCCGCCTCAGAGCCCCGACACGTAGCGACCGGGATTGAAGAGGTCCTGCGGATCGAAGCGCCGCTTGATCCCGGCCATCAGCGCTCGCGCTGCGCCCGCGTCGCCGAACACGTCGAGCTCCCCGGACCAGGAAGCGGGCATGCGCTCGACGGTGGCGACGCCTCCGAGCGCCTCGGCCCGCTCGCGGAGGCTTCGCAGAGCCGCCGCGGACTCCAGCCTGCCGCGCCCGTGCAGCACGCCGAGCGCGGGCTCGACCTCGACCCGGAGTCCCGCGGCGCGAGCCTCGTCCACCAGCTCGGCGCATCGGTCGCCAGGCACGCGCGCACGAAGCGCCACCGTCCCCTCCTGCCCCTCGGCCCGCGCATCGCGCAAGGCATCGATGCGCTCACAGGCGACCTCCTCGAGCGCGAAGCGCTCCGCGAGGAGCGCCCGGTCATGGTCGACCTCCGCCTCGTGTCCGCCGAGCTCCACGTGGAGCCGGGCCTCGTCGCCGTCGGCGCCTCGGCCTCCGGCCGACCAGACCATCGCCCGCACGCTGCCCCGACTGGCGAGGGCCCGACAGGCTTCGAGCTCCGCGGCCCGAGCCGGTATCTCCGCCGTGAAGGCCCGCTGCACTGCGGGGCGCGGTCTCAAGCGCAGCCAGGCGCCGGTGATCAGAGCGAGGCTCCCGAAGGAGCCGCAATAGAGCTTCGCCAGGTCGTAGCCCGTCACGTTCTTCACGACCCGGCCGCCGCACCGGGACGGGACGCCATCCGCACCGACCACGTCGAGCCCGAGAACCGCGTCGCTGACCCGCCCGAAGGCGTTCGCGCGCGGTCCCTGGACCGCCGTCGCGATGACGCCTCCGATCGTGGAGCCTGCGCCCGGCGCATCGAGGGGCAGCTCCCAGCCCTCCGCCCGCGCTGCGGCCCGGACCTCGGCGACCGGCGTTCCCGCGGCGGCGTGCAGGACGCCCTCCTCGGGCTCGAGCTCGTCGATGCCGTGCAGACCGCGCGTGGAGAGCCCGAAGGCCAGGGGTCTCGCCGGGTTCGCCCAGTGCAGGCGCGTGCCGCCGCCCGCGATCAGCAGGGAGCGTCCCGCCCGGCCCGCCTCCTCGATGATCTCTCGTGCGGCCTCGATCGAGTCCGGCTCGAGGAAGTGATCCACCACGGCGCCCGGCACCGCGACCCGCTCGAGTCGATCCGAGCCCGCGTCCCGTCGCAGCCCTCCGGCATCCCTCATTCGAAGGGCACCGCGTCGTAGCCGCGCGCCTTCGGATTCGACTCGGCACAGGATCGCGTCGTCGGGATCAGCTTGCCGGGGTTGCAGACGCCTTCGGGATCGAAGGCGGCGCGCAGTCGGAACATGGGCTCGAGGTCTTCGTCGCTGAAGACGAGATGGATGAAGTCGCGCTTCTCGACGCCCACGCCGTGCTCTCCCGTGATCACGCCGCCGACGGCGGTACAGGCCTCGAGGATCTCCCGACCCGCGCGCATCACGCGCGAGAGCTCGTCGGGGTCGCGTTTGTCGAAGCAGATGTTCGGGTGGAGATTACCGTCACCGGCGTGAAAGACGTTGGCGAGCTTCAGGCGGTGACGATCCGCGATCTCGCAGACGCGCTCGAGGATCGCCGGCAGATGAACGCGGGGCACGACCGCATCGTGGACGTAGAGGTCGGGCGCCAGGCGACCCATGGCTCCGAAGGCGCCCTTCCGGGCGCGCCAGAAGCGCTTGCGTTCGGCCTCGTCCCGCGCGCGCTCGATCGCGCGGCAGCCTTCGGCCTCGCAGGCCGCGCGGATCACGTCGATCTGCGAAGGGAGCCCGACCGGGGCGCCGTCGAGCTCCACGATCAGGACCGCACCGGCGTCCTTCGGGAGCCCGGCTGCGTAGACGCTCGCCTCGACCGCCTCGATCGTGCGACGATCGACGATCTCCATGGCTGCCGGCACCACACCGCTGCGAATCACGCGTCCGACGGCTCGACAGGCCGCCACCACGTCGTCGAAGATCGCGAGCATCGTCTCCACGCCCGCCGGAATCGGACTCAGACGGACGGTCACCTCGGTGACGATCCCGAGCGTGCCCTCGGACCCCACCACCGCCCCGACGAGGTCGTAGCCGATGCTCTCGCCCACGCGATTGCCCAGCCGAACGGTCTCGCCGTCCGGCAGGACCATCTCGAGGGCGAGCACGTGGTTCGTCGTGGTCCCGTATTTCAGCGTGTGGGGGCCGCCCGAGTTCTCTGCGACGTTGCCGCCGATCGTGCAGGCCTGCTGGCTCGAGGGATCCGGCGCGTAGAAGAGACCGAGAGAAGCGACCGCCGTCGAGAGGTCCGCATTCACGACGCCGGGCTGCACGACCGCCAGTCGATTCCCGGCGTCCACCTCGAGCACCCGATCCATCCTGGAGCATTCGATCAGCACCGAGCGGTCGACGGCCTGGGCTCCCCCCGAGAGCCCGGTTCCGGCTCCCCGAGGCACGAAGGCCACGTCGTGTGCGCG
>CAYXLY010000293.1:0-6063 GCA_964466005.1 uncultured Spirochaetaceae bacterium
CCAAGGCCTACTACGGCAACGGTGGCCGCGACGAGACGCGGCGGCTGCGGCGCTCTGCGATCGCCCAGCGCCCCCCGCGATGCTCGAAGCGATCCCGGTAGAGGGTTCCGCTCACGTTCTGGATCCGCACTCCCCGCGCATCCGGAGGATGGAGCGCCGAGTTGATGGCCACCGTCTCGCAGTCCGCGACTCCCGCCGCGAGATCGAGGTCGATCAGGGGACGGCCGAATCCGTGCAGCGTCCCCCCCAGCCGTGGCAGGGAATCCTCGAGCCAGGCGAGTCCCTCCTCGAGACTCCCGCTGAACCAGTCGTCGTAGTGGATTCGGGCATCGGCATGGAAGCAGGAGCGGACGCGATCGAAGTCGAGGTCATCGAGCCCCCGGGCATAGGTCAGGATCACGCGATCGATCTCACGCTCCGCCCAGAGGATCTCCAGCCGCCGACCGGCCTCCGCCTCGTCTTCCCTCTCCACGCGGCGTCCGTCAATCCGCCAGCGAGGCGTGCTTCACGACCTTCGTCCGCACGCGCCGCGGCGGCTCCACCGGGAAGACGTAGCGCCAATAGATCTGGCCGCTCGGGCGACCCTCCGTATCGAGCCAGTTCGGGATCCCGGGATCGGAATGCGCGACGACGATCCGGAAGCTTCCGTCCTCCTCGTAGTCGATCTGCCGACGATTGAGAGAGACCTGGCGATTCGCGAAGTCGTAGCTCTGCATGAACCGGTTCCAGAGAACCACGTTCGCGAAGCGACAGTCCGGAAAGCGCCCCTCGATCACGAGCGCCTCGTCCGGCTCCAGCCGATACGGCGCCGAGGCATAGTAGGCATGCGTGTTGCCGTAGGCGATGTCTTCCGAGGCGGAGACCCACTGCCCGGGCTTCGTGAAGCGATTCGGCTCCAGCGAGACCCAGCCGAGCTTCTCCGCCATCTCGGGCGGGGTCGGCGTCATCTCGAGCGCGGCATGATCCCGGACGAAGTTCGCGACCCACTCCAGATGCCGCGCGACCTCCGCGTCGCCTCCGTAAGGGGCGAGAGGCGGGGGGTCGAGGGGCTCGATCGAGATCGGAACGAGTCGCAGATCGCTGGCCGCCACGCTCTGTCGACTCTCGTGATAGTGGCGGGTCGTGATCTGCCCGGCGCCGTCGTCGAGCCGGAGCCAGCTTCCACGGGCGGGGCGCTCGCGGCTGACGATGATCTCGAAGCTTCCATCGGCGTCGACCTCCAGCTCGTCGTCGCCGATCGCCGAGATCGATCGACGGGCCGCATGGCCCTCGCTGCTGCCGCCCTCGATGGTGAACGAGGTGAAGGTCGCGGCCCCGACGTTTCCGGTCACGCGATAGCTTCGATCGTCGCGAATCGGCGCGAAATAATAGATGGAGTCGGGGTTGTCCCCGAGCAGCTTGCGGGTCGGGGTGACGTAGGGCTTGAAGACCGGACGCTCCGGGCTCGCCTCCATCCAGAAGAAGAGCGCCGTCTCGAGGATATGGGCGAGGGCGCGCTGGCCCTCGGCGATCGTGTCGGGGTCGGTGAGGCCCGAGGACGCGCCGAGGTAGCGATCCTGGACCTCTCGAACCGTATCGAGAAGCGAGAGGAGGGCATCCCGGGCCTGAGAGGGCGCTCCCCCGCCCGAGGCGGCGGTCCCGCCAGACTCGGTCGCCGTCGCTCCGGCGGCGGCTCCGAGCGTCAGCCCGATGGACGAGAGACCCGTCGCCACCCCGCCTGCCACGCCCATGCTCTTGATGAAATCCCGTCGATCCATTCTCTCTCGCTCCTCTCGTCGACTCGACTCGACTCGGAAAACCTCAGTCGCCCCGCCCGGCCTCGTGCACGGTCAGGACCGGACACGAGGCATGCTCCACGACGCGTTCGGCGGTGCTGCCGAGGAGCCATTGGCGGAGCTTCGAATGCCCCCGCGTGCCCATCACGATCAGGTCGACCTCGCGCTCGGCGGCCAGCCGAGTCACGACCTCCGCCGTGTCCCCCTGCTCGACCACGACGTCGACGTCGAATCCCCGCTCGCGCAGCATGTGGGCGACGGGCTGCGTCGCCTCCTCGGCGAGCTCCTGCGCATTCTCGACCAGCATCGGTGCGACGCCGCCCCCGAAGCCCCCGACCGGAACGATCGTCGGCGCGATCTGATAGGCGTGCACGAGCAGAATCCGGGCCTCCCGCGCGCCAGCGAGCAGCCGCGTCGCCGTCGACAGCGCCTGCTCGGCGGCGGGCGAGAAATCGGTCGGAAAGAGCAGACGGCGCAGGGGCTCGATCGGGCGCTCGTCGCCGGGGTGGACCGTCAGGACGGGTCTTCGCGCGGTGCGCACCACCTCTTCCGCCACGCTGCCGAGCAGCAATCGCTTGAAGCCCGTGTTGCCCCGGGTCCCGATCAGGATCAGGTCGACGTCGAGCTGATCGGCGAGATCCGTGAGCGTCTGGGCGGCATGGCCCACCTCGAGACGCGCCGCCGCCGTGACGCCCGCCTCCCGCGCGCGAGAGATCGCCCGGTCGAGGCCTTCCTGACAGGACTCGCGCAGCAGGTCCTCGTAGTTCGCGGGAACGGCGAGCATCTCCGGTGCCGCGAGCGCGGGCAGCTCCGGCTGCATCACATGGACCAGATCGATCTCGCTGCCGTGGGATCTCGCGAGGTCGATCGCGCGCTCGAGGGCGAGCGCTGCCGTCTGCGAGAAGTCCGTGGCCACGAGGATCCGTCGGAGCGGATCGCTGGAGAGCTCGAGGGCTCGGATCCCATTCGTCATGAGGGCGGTCTCCAGGCTTCGATCCGGAGCCCCACGGACGGGAGCCCGTCCGGCCGGATCGCGATCGGGATCGGGATCGGGATCGGAACGGAGGGGAAGAGCAGCCGCGGATGCGGATCCCGCACGATCGCGCCCCTCATCGGCCGCCCGCTCCGTCCCCAGCCGCGCCCGAGCCCGAGCCCGCGCCCGAGCCGGACGGCGTGCCGACGCTCGCGGAGCCAAACACGCGCCGAAGAAGCGAGGTCGTGCGAGCGGCCGGATCCTCCCGGATCCGGGCCTCCTCCTCAGCCAGCTTCGCGAAGAGCGCCGAGAGCGTCCGATCGGTGACGTAGGCGTCGAGATCGAGAGCCGGAGGCTTGGCCGCGAAGGGGATCGCCTCGTAGCGAGCCACCAGCCCCGAGTAGATCTCGTAGAGACCGACCTCTCGCATGGCCTCGTTCACGATCGGCGAGAATCGCGCGCGGAGCGTCCCGGACGTCTCCTCCTCGAAGTAGCGCGTCGCGGCGTCCTCCGGTCCGTTCAGGATCGCGAAGGCATCGGCGATCGACATCGACGCGATCGCCGAGGCGAAGACCGGGAGCGCGGCGCCCGCGGCCCGCTCGGCCGCGTCGTTCATCGAGGCCTCGAGCGCGTCGACCCGACCCCCGAGCCCGACGGCGCGCAACGCCTCGGCCACCCTCCCGAGCTCGCCGGGCAGGCGAAGCCGCAGCCGGGGATTCTCCGAGAAGCCGCCGGGCGCAGAGAGCGTCGAGGTCGTGCGCTCGGCTCCGATCCGCAGCGCCTGCTCGAGGCCCTGTGTCACCGTCCTCTCGTCGAGCGGGGGTCCACCCATCAAGAGGCGCTCGAGATCGACGCCTTCGAGCGCGGCGCATCCACCGAGGGCGACCGACACGGCCATTCCCAGCAGCAGACGAGCGATGGAGGCGGAAGCGATCGGAGCGCGCATGGGGATCCCTCGAGTGAGGGGATCACTGTAGCGAGTCCGGTCGAGGCCCCAAGCCTCCGCTCGCCCCAAGCCCGCTCCCGGGGCCCGGAGTCGATCCCGATCTGTGGCCCGGCGAGTCCGATCGCGCCGGCGCGAGCCCTCCGTCCCGAACGTCGTGGATCGCCGCGGGACCCGGACGGGATCGGCGAAGCGGGCCATGGAGTCGGCGAGGGGGATCGACGACGGGAATCGCCGAGCGAAGCGCCGAGAGGCGGATCGGACGCTTCTCGACCCCGGGTCGGGCGATCGCCGCGGGGGCGCATTGCAATTCGCGACCGATCTCCGATCCTCGGCGCGATGGAATCGACTGCGGCAGCCTCGAACGGACGAACCGCTCTCGTGACCGGCGCCTCTTCGGGCATCGGCGAGGCGAGCGCGCGCGCGCTGGCCGCGGCGGGCTTCGAGGTCGCGCTCGTCGCCCGGCGCGCGGATCGACTGGAGAGCCTCGCCAAGCAGGTCGAGATCGAAGGCGGCCGCGCTCATCCACTGGCTGCCGACCTCGCCGACGAGCGGGATACGGAGCGGGTCTTCGACGAGGCCGTCGGGCGTCTCGGCGGACGGCTCGATCTGCTCGTCAACAACGCCGGCTTCAGTCCCGGCGCCGCCATCGAGCAGATGTCGCGCGCCGAGATCCGCGACGTCTTCGAGGTGAACCTCTTCTCGGGCCTGCAGCTCGTGTCCCAGGCCGTCCCCTTGATGCGGAGCCAGGGGCAGGGGCGGATCGTCAACATCGGGTCGCTCGCCGGCTCGGTGCCGGCTCCGCTCGCCATCCCCTATGCGACGTCCAAGCTCGGCATGCAAGCGGCCGGCGACGCCCTGCGTCTCGAGCTCCGACCCTTCGGAATCCGGGTCAGCACGATCATCGCCGGCTTCGTGGACACCGCCGTCTTCGAGAACGCGCGGATCGGCAGCGCGCATCTACGGGACGACCCCGCCAACCCCTATCGCAAGGCCTTCCTGGTTCTCGACGAGCTCGCGAAGAAGAACGTCGGCAAGGCGCTCTCCCCCGAAGACATCGCTCGCGTGGTGGTGCGGGCGGCCACCGCCCGGCGACCGAAGGAGCGCTATTACGCGCCCTTCTCGGCGCTGCTCCAGAGCAGCTTCCTGAAGCTGCTTCCCGCCCGGACGCTCGACCGCCTCCTCTTCCGGATCTACGAGATCGATCGCTCCTGAGCGCGGCGCCGGACGCGCCCGACTCGGGGGCGGCCTGCTCGTGGGCGGGCCACTCGGGCTCGGCCCACTCGCGCTCAGGCGTCTGCGAAGGGCTCGGGCTCGATGTCGAAGCGCTCGCGATAGCCCTCGAAGGCCTCGTTCACGCTCTCGGCCTCGAGTCCGAAGGACTCGAGGCGATAGCGGTGTGGGCCGTGCTCGTTCCGCGGATGGAGAGCGAGATAGCGCTCCATCCGATCCCGGAACTCCTCCGTCAGCTCGAGATCGAAGCGACGATAGATCCGCTCGACGCAGGCGACCGGATCCCGAACGATCTCGCTCATCGAGAGATCGACGATCCGCTCCTCGCGCTCGGGATGGGCCGCGCGGCTCGCCATCCCCTGATCCAGCAGCCTCGACCAGACCCGCAGCTGCTGCCGCCCGAGCGCGCGGGGATCGAGGTCGTCCGTCGAGACGAGGCGGAGCGTGTACTCGAGGCTCGCGACCGAGGGAATCACACGCAGGGGATCCCGATGCGTCTGGACCACCAGCGCGTCGGGATAGGTGTCGAAGAGCGCGTCGATCGGCCCGAGATGGCCGGGCGACTTCAGGATCCAGCGTTGCTTCGCATGGCGCGACTGCATGTGCTGCAGGAAGCGCCGATGATGCGCGTAGGTGGCCTGGAGATCCTGCTCGAGGAGCCAGTCCTGATAGGAGGCGACGTCGAAGCACATCTCGAAACGGATGCTCATGAACTCGGAGGCGGTGAGCACGATGCATTCCTGGGGCATCAGGGCGCCGACGGGATGGATCGCCTGGATCCCCGGCGCGAGCTGGGCGAGCTGCTCGAAGCGCTTGCGGCTGGTCTCGATGCGCGGATCCGACGCGTACGTCGCCGCCTCCGCGGGCGGACAGGGCTGGTCGACCTCCCAGGACAGCGGCACCCGATGCGCCGGATCCTCGGCGAGGAGTCCGTAGAGCAGCGTGGTTCCGGTGCGAGGCAGTCCCAGGATGAAGAGCGGCCGCCGGACGACCTCTTCGGCGACCTCGGGATGTCGCTTGCGGTGATCGACCAGCTGCAGGCGATGGGAGAGCAGCTCGAGCACCTGTCGCCGAGCGAAATAACGACCGAAGAGCGTGAGACGCGCGTCTCGCTCGAGCGAGTCCAGCAGGACACGCAG
>CAYXLY010000294.1:0-6062 GCA_964466005.1 uncultured Spirochaetaceae bacterium
GCGAGCAGCTCTCCGAAGTTCTCGTCGAGATACTCGATCTCGCCGCGGTAGAGCGCCTGCAGTCGCGCGGCCATCTCGGGCTCGGGCTCGGGCATCGAGACGCGGGCGACCCCCTCTCCGTTGTAGGGATGCTCGAAGTAGGGGTCGTGGGGATCCATGTAGTGGAGGAAGAGGAAGAAGCGATCGTCCTGCCGCGTCTCGAGCCACTCGAAGGCGACCTCGTTCACGACCTGCGAGTCCTGATAGAAGTCGTTGAAGAAGACGCCGGGCGTGAACTTCGGCTTGAGGCCCAGCCAGACCTGACGCAGGAGCTGATAGACGATGAGCTTCGAGCTCGACTCCTTCGCGTAGGCGAGGTAGTCCGGGCCGAGATAGAAGTAGTCGTCGTAGCCCTGGGCGAAGCCGAAGCTCTCGGCGAGGTTCACGTTCGAGACGATCCCGCCCGTCGTGTAGCCGCCGTCCTGCATCGCCTCGGAGATCAGCGTCAGGTCTTCGGAGAGGGTCGAGGGCTTCGCGATGGCCGTGTGGGTCGAAGGCAGCGTCGAGGTGAGCAGCGAGGCGGTGGCCGGCTTCGTCCAGGACGCGTGGGAGAAGCCCTCATAGATCGTGCCCTCCTCGGCGAGTCGACAGAGGTTCGGGGTCTCGACCGGGCCGCCATAGCAGGAGAGATGATCCGCCCGCAGCGTGTCCACCATGACGAGCAGCACGTTCGGGGCGTCTGCGAGCGCAGCCGCCACCGGACGCTTCTCGTTGGTCGAGCCCTGGGTGGGCGCCGCTGCCATCGAGAGGAAGCCGCCGAGGCCGAGGCCGCCGACGAGGAGGAGCGCGCTCGGGGCGAGCGGGCTCGAGAGTCGCGTCGCGACGGGATCGAGGAAGCGCCGGAGCGGTCCGAGGATGCCGCCCGTCAGGATCAGACCGCCCAGCAGGACGACCGCGATCACGCCGAGCGGCGGCATCTGCTCGAGGTAGACGTCGCGCCGCAGCCGGAAGAGGACGACGAAGAGAGAGAAAGGGACCAGACAGGCCGCGAAGCCCAGGCGGGGGACCCAGGAGCCGATCTCTTGGCGGTCCATCGGCAGCACCGCCAGGAAGAGCCCGCCCAGCACCGAGAGCCCGCCCAGCACGAGAGCCCAGGCCAGCGGGCCGTACCAGAAGACCTGCGCCTCCGTGCCGAGCCCGCCCTGCCAGATCACGATCGCCTCGCCGAAGCCGATCAGCAGCCCCGCGGCGACGCCCGCGAACGCGCCGGCCGACGGTGCGCGCCAGAGCCGCTCGCCGAGCGGCACCGCCTCTTCTTCGCCGGCGTGAGGATCGACGTCGTCCTCGAGCGAGCGGGCGACCTCGGCCGCCCGGTCGTAGTCGACCTGGACGCCGTCGACGAGGGCGTAGGCCGGCTTGTAGTCCTCCGAGCGTCGCCACCAGAAGACGAAGCCGAGCATGGTCGGCGCCTCGGCGGCCCAGAAGCCGAGCGCCGCCGAGACGATCGCCGCCGCCGGTCCGATCAGGTTGCCGAGGAGCAGCATCTGGGCCGCCTCGCGGATGCCCTCGCCGGCGATCGTGAAGGGGCTGATCACCGTCGCGAAGATCTGGATGGCCGAGCCGAAGGTGATCTTCCAGAAGTCCGTGCCCTGGGCGCCGATCGCCAGCGCCGTGAAGTAGTACATGACGGCGGTCGTGAAGTGGACCAGGAAGGAGAGGAAGAGGATCTGGAAGACCAGGGAGGGCTTGTCGCGATAGGCGGACGATGCGTTCGAGAGCCGCGTCACGATGCCGCGGATGCGCTGCTTGGCGGGGATCGGCACGGTCTCGAGGATCCACTGCACGAAGCCCGGATAGAGGAGCACGACGACCAGGCCGCCGATCACGCCGACGGCCATCGGGATCGAGACGGCCGCGAACCAGCCCGCGTACTCGCCGAAGATGCCGATGCCGAAGGGCAGGGCGACCAGGAAGGTGAGGAAGACGCCCGAGAAGCCGCAGACCTTCTCGACGAATTTGGCCGCCGTCACCTCGACCGTCTTGCCGCTGAAGCGCGCGGCGTCGAAGAGGGTGTAGCCGTCCAGGCCGGCCGTCGAGGGAAGGAAGGTCCCGATGGCGCGGCCGATCAGGAACGACCCGAACAGATGCATGAAGGGCAGGTCGATCCCCTGTCCGCGGAGCATCAGCTGCCAGCGGTACATGGACGAGACCATCCCGATCATCTTGATGCCGGTCGCGAGCCCCACGAAGAGCCAGAAGGTGGCGGGGTCGATCAGCGCGAGCTGGTCGCGGATCAGCTGCAGCGCGATCACCTTCTTGCCCGATTCGACCTCGATCGGATGGGTCAGCAGCGCCCAGAAGCAGAGGACCGTGAACCACGCCTTCAGGACGGTGAAGAGGCGCGTTCGGGTCTGACCCTTCGGCATGCGCAATCCGACCAGGGCCAGGATCGCGATCACGAGGGCTTGGATCAGGGTCGTCATCGGGCGCGGTCTCCTCCGGGGCTCGGCTCGAGCTCAGGGGTGAGTAGCAGGGAAGCCGGCGAAGGTAGCGACGATTTTCGACCCCGGATCCGGGCGCGCGGTTCGCTCCCGTGCAGGCCGCGTGCAGCCGGGGCAGCGCTACAGGAGCGCGATCGGGTTGACCGGGCAGCCGGTCGCGCCGGGGACGCGCAGCGCGCCGAGGCTGAAGAGGCAGGTCCAGCGCTCGCGCTCGGCGCAGGCGGCGGAGAGCGCGCCCAGGGCGAGGTTGTCGATCAGGTGCAGGCCCATGGCCGTGATCCCGATCTGATGGATGGGGAAGGGCCAGCTCTCGATGCCGAGGCCGGGCAGGGGGTCGGAGATCCCGTCGCTGCCCAGCACGGCGATCTCGCGCTCGCGCAGCCAGGGCAGGCATTCCGGGTGCAGCCCCACCATGCCGTCGGCGGGATCGAGCGCGCCGTCGGCGCTTCGACGCCGCGCGTCCCGCCCCGTGGCGATCATCAGGATGTCGCCCGCGCCGACCGTTAAGCCCTGCTGCGTCGCGGTGGCCTCGAGCTCGGCCAGTGAGATCGCCTCGCTCCCGTCGATGAAGTCGACCCCGCGGCCGGCGGCGAGATCGATCAGGACGCCGCGGCCGACGATGCCGTTCTCGAGCGCGAGCAGCGTGTTGCGCCGGGCTCCGTCGCTCCGGACCTCCGAGGCCGGGACGTCGTTGTACATCCGGCCACGGACGAACATGTGGCAGAGCGCGTCGATATGCGTGACGCCGAGGCCGTGGACGTGGGCGCCGACGAAGTCCCGCGCCGCCTCGTAGCCGGCGATCCCGCTCTCCTTCCGGGCGTCGCCCGCGGCCAGCATGTGATGCTGGGCGGGGACGGGTGTCTCGGGCGTGGGATGCAGGTCGAGATCATGGGCCAGGCTGATCGCGAGCCCCTCTCGGACGTCCGCCGCCGCCTCTCGCGCATGCTCGGGCAGGAGATGATTCAGCATCCCGCGCTCGTCGTCGCTGCCCCAGCGTCCCCAGTTCGAGAGGGACTCGAAGAGGGCGTCGAGATCGGACCGGGTCATGCTCGTCCTCCCGTGGCCAGCCGGTTGCGGATCAGGCGGCCCGGCCGCGCGCCGGTGGACTCGCCGTCGCGGATCGTGATCGCGCCGGCGACGACCGTTGCCGCGAATCCCTCGGCGCGCTGGGAGAGCCGCTTCCCGCCGCCCGGCAGGTCCTCGACGATCTCGGGCACGGCAGGTCCCACGCGCTCGGGATCGAAGACGTTGAGATCGGCGAGCATCCCCTCGCGCAGCAGGCCCCGGTCGGAGAAGCCCCAGGCCAGCGCCGGCTCGAGCGTCAGCATGCGGATCGCCTCCTCGAGGCCGAAGGCGCCGACCTGCCTCACCCAATGGCCCAACAGATACGTCTGGATCGAGGCGTCGGCGATCTGGGAGAGATGCGCGCCCGAGTCGGAGAAGGTCATCACCGTGCGCGGATGGCGCAGCACCTCGAGCAGCACGTCGGGATCCTGGGGATAGAGGCTCGGCTGGATGAAGAGCTGCCGGAAATCCGTCTCGAGCGCGAGCTCGATCATCGCCTCCGCCGGCGACACGCCGCGGCGCTCGGCCTCCTCCCGGACCGTGGGATGCGGCGGCAGCCCGCGATCGTAGACCCGCAGGCCGTCGTAGTCGGGCTTGCGCGGCATCGCGCCGATCCCGCGCCAGCGCGCGTAGTCGCCCTCCATGGCGACCCGGGCGAGACGCTTTCGTGTGTCGGCGTCCCGGAGCGCCCGCTTCTGCTCCTCGAGCGGCCGCGCGCGCAGCGCCTCCCACTCCGGCAGCACGTCGAAGGGCAGCCTCGTCTCGAAGGAGAGAAGCACCGAGATCCCGCGACAATGGCTCTGACCGATCAGCCGTCCGCCCTCGGCCGCGAGCGCGTCGATCCGATCGAGCATGGCGCGGCCGCCCTGCGCGGTGGCGATCAGCCCGGCCGTCATGGGAACGCCCTGCCGTGTCGCGATCCGGCGGACGTGGGACCAGACCTCTTCGCGGACCTCGGGATCGGGCGAGAGCATCCCCTCGGTCCCGCCCTCCAGGATCCCCACGCCGAGGTCGCCCATCACGTCCGCCAGCCGATGGACCTCCTCCCAGTCCGCCAGCCGGGAGGCGACGGGTCGGTCGTCGGAGGTCTCGTGATGCTCGCTGCGCGAGGTCGTGAAGCCGATGGCGCCGGCCTGCAGGGCCTGGCGCAGCTGGCCCTCCATGCGCCGGAGATCGTCCTCGCTGGCCGTCTGCTCGAAGGCGCGCTCGCCCATCGCCCAGGTCCGCAGAGCCGAGTGTCCGACGTTCGCGGCGTAGTGGATCGCCTTGGGGAGGCGGTCGAGCGCCTCCAGATACTCGGGGAAGGTCTCCCAGCTCCAGTCGATGCCTTCGGCGAGCGCCGCCGGGTCGATGTCCTCGGCCCGCTCGAGGTTGCGCACGACGAGCGCACGCTCCGCCGGGCGCACGGGCGCGATCGTGAAGCCGCAGTTGCCCATCACGACGCTCGTCACGCCCTGCCAGCAGGAGTTCACGCCGAGCGGATCCCAGAAGACCTGCGCGTCGAGATGGGTATGGCCGTCGATGAAGCCCGGGCTGACGACGAGACCGTCGGCGTCGATCTCCTGCCGCCCGCGCTCGCGAAGCCGTCCGATCGCGACGATGCGGTTGCCCTCGACCCCCACGTCGGCGCGATAGGCGCCGAGCCCGGACCCGTCGACGACGGTCCCGCCGCGCACGACGAGATCAAGCGCCAAGGCGCCCTCCGGCGACCGTCCCGTCCGCCTCCAGAGAGGGAAGCGGAGCGACGGCGATGCCCGCGTCGGCGGCGGCGCGCACGCCGAGGGGACGGCTGGCCCCGACCGTGCAGCGTCGGATCCGGCGTCGGGCCGGGTAGTGGTCCGAGAGCGCCCGGTGGTTCGTGGAGCGCTCGTCCCAGATCGCCACGTCGTGGCGCCGCCAGCGCCAGCGACATTGGATGTTGGGATCGTCGAGCCGCGAGCGCAGATGGCCGTAGAGGAGATCGCTCTCCTCGGGCGAGAGCTCGACGAGCCGCCGGGCGTAGGTGCCGCAGAGGAAGAGCGCGCGTCGGCCGGTCTCGGGATGGACGCGCACCAGCGGATGCTGTGTGCCGCTGAACTCCTCGGCGACCTTCTCGTAGACGCCGGGCCCGAACTGCTGCTCGATCGTGCGCTGGAAGTAGGCGCCGGGATGCAGGTCCTGCGAGAGCCCGGCTGCGAAGGCCTGGAGCGCCGGAGAGAGCGCGTCGTGGGCTGCATGAAGGTTGCACCACAGGGTGTCTCCGCCGGCGTCCGGCGTCTCGAGCATCTGGATCATCGCGATCTCGGGCGGCTCGGGGAGGAAGGCCACGTCCGTATGCCAGAGGTCGGTCTTGGGCGGGCTCTTCTCGGAGTCGAGGATGAACTCGAGCGGCTGGTCGAGCCCGCGCGCCTTCGTGACGGGATAGACGTTGGGCCGGCCGAGCTGCGCGGCCGCGGCGATGTGCTCGTCGTCGGAGAGCGGCCGGTCGCGCAGGAAGAGCACGAGATGCTCGAGCAGAGCCTCTCGCAGCAGCCGGAG
>CAYXLY010000295.1:0-6047 GCA_964466005.1 uncultured Spirochaetaceae bacterium
CCCTTCTTGATGCCCTGCAGCTCGTCGCCGCCGCCCGGCAGCAGGAGCAGCAGGAAGAAGTCGACCATCGACGCCACGGTCACCTCCGATTGACCGATGCCGACGGTCTCGACCAGGATCACGTCGTAGCCCGCCGCCTCGCAGAGCAGCATCACCTCGCGCGTGCGATGGGCGACGCCGCCCAGGGATCCGCTCGACGGAGAGGGGCGGATGAAGGCCTCCGGGCGCACCATCAGCCGCTCCATGCGCGTCTTGTCGCCGAGGATGCTGCCGCCGGTGACGGGGCTGCTCGGGTCCACCGCCAGCACGGCGACGCGCTTGCCCTGATCGACGAGATGGAGACCGAGCGCCTCGATGAACGTGCTCTTGCCGACGCCGGGAGGCCCGGTGATGCCCACCCGGATCGCGTCGCCGCTCTCGGAGATCATCGCTTCGAGCACCGCCTGCCCGCGCAGGCGATCGGCATCCCGGGTGCTCTCGAGGCTGGTGATCGCCCGGGCCATGGCCCGGCGATCCCCGGAACGGATCCGGTCCGCCGTCTCCTGCGCCTCGACGGCTGCGGCTTCCGCGAAGGCCCCGCTCATGGACGGAGCCCTCGGCGCTCTTCGCGCGATCGGCGCGATCGGCGCCACGAGCCTGCACGTCCCGAGCCTTCACGCCCCGATCCTGCGCCACCGGGCCGAAGCGGCTCCTTCCGATCCACTCCGAGGCCTGCTCTCATGCCGCGGAGCGGGACCGCAACACGCGCAGGACCTCGGCTGCGGCCTCGGGAACGGGCGTCCCCGGGCCGAAGATCGCCGCGACACCCTGCTCCCGGAGGAAGTCGTAGTCTCCCGGCGGAATGATGCCGCCGACGACCACCTGGATGTCGGGCGCACCCGCGGCCTTCAGGGCCTCCAGGAGCTGGGGAACCAGCGTCTTGTGTCCGGCGGCCTGGCTGGAGACGCCGACCACGTGCACGTCGTTGTCGACGGCCTGCTGAGCGGCCTCCTCGGGCGTCTGGAAGAGCGGTCCGACGTCGACGTCGAAGCCGAGGTCCGCGAAGGAGGTCGCGATCACCTTGAGTCCGCGGTCGTGCCCGTCCTGCCCGAGCTTCACCGCGAGCATGCGGGGACGCCTCCCCTGCTCACGTCCGAAGGCCTCGACCTCCCCCGTCACCCGGGCGAATGCGTCCTCGTCCCGATAGGTCGAGCGATAGACGCCGGAGACCGAGCGCACCTCGGCCCGATGCCGTGAGAAGACCCGCTCCATGGCCTCGGAGATCTCGCCGACCGTGGCCCGGACGCGGGCCGCCTCGACGGCCGCCTCGAGCAGGTTGCCCTCGCCGCTGCGGGCCAGCGACTCGAGGTTCGCCAGGGCGGCGTCGACCGCCGCCGCGTCACGGCTCGCGCGGATCCGCTCGAGCTGCCGGACCTGCGCGTCGCGCACCGCCGTATTGTCGATGTCGCGCACCTCGATCTCGTCTTCCCGGGGCAGGCGATACTTGTTGACGCCGACGATCACGTCCTCCCCGTCGTCGATGCGCGCCTGGAGCCGGGTCGCCGCCTCCTCGATCCGGAGCTTCGGCATCCCCGCCTCGATCGCCTTCGTCATGCCGCCGAGCGCCTCGACCTCGTCGATGAGCTCGTTCGCGGCCTGGTAGACGCTCTCCGTGAGCGACTCCATGAAGTAGGAGCCGCCCCAGGGATCGACCACGGCCGGGATCCCCGACTCCTCCTGCAGGATCAGTTGGGTATTGCGCGCGACCCGCGCGGCCGTGTCCGTCGGCAGGCTCACGGCCTCGTCGAAGCCGTTCGTGTGGAGCGACTGGGTCCCGCCGAAGACGGCGGCCATCGCCTCGATGGTCGTCCGGACGACGTTGTTCATCGGGTCCTGCGCGGTCAGACTCGCGCCCGAGGTCTGGCAGTGGGTCCGCAACATCATCGAGTTCGTCTTCTTCGGGGCGAACTCCTGCTGCATGCGCTCGGCCCAGATCCGGCGCGCGGCGCGCATCTTGGCGATCTCGAGATAGAAGTTCATCCCGATGCACCAGAAGAAGGACAGTCGTCCGGCGAAGCGGTCGACGTCCATGCCCTTCGAGAGGGCGGCGCGCACGTACTCCAGGCCGTCGGCGACCGTGAAGGCCAGCTCCTGGACGGTCGTCGCCCCGGCCTCCTGCATGTGATAGCCCGAGATCGAGATCGAGTTGAACTTCGGCATCTGCTCGGCCGTGAACTCGATGATGTCCGCCACGATCCGCATGCTCGGCGCCGGCGGATAGATGTAGGTGTTGCGGACCATGAACTCCTTGAGGATGTCGTTCTGGATCGTCCCCGCGAGCTGGCTGCGTTCGACGCCCTGCTCCTCGCCCGCCACGATGAACGACGCCAGGACCGGGATCACGGCCCCGTTCATCGTCATCGACACCGTCACCTGATCGAGCGGAATGCCGTCGAAGAGGACCTTCATGTCCTCCACCGAGTCGATCGCCACACCGGCCTTGCCGACGTCTCCCGAGACCCGCGGATGGTCCGAGTCGTAGCCACGATGGGTCGCCAGATCGAAGGCGACCGAGAGCCCCTGCTGGCCCGCGGCGAGATTCGCCCTGTAGAAGGCATTGGACTCCTCGGCGGTCGAGAAGCCCGCATACTGTCGGAGCGTCCAGGGGCGGTTCGCGTACATGGTCGCGCGCGGTCCGCGAAGAAAGGGGAAGATTCCGGGCAGCGTGTCGTGGTGCTCGAGCGCCTCGAGGTCCGCCGCCGTGTAGAGCGGTCGGATCGGCAAGCCGTCGGGCGTCTCCGTGACCAGGTCGTCCAGGCCCTTGCCGCGAAGCTCCCGCGTCGCGACCTCCTCCCACTCCGACAAGCGCTCGGAGGCCTTCATGCCGCCTGCTGACTTCGATGAACCGGCCATTGCTTCCCGCTCCTCCCCTGGCTCCGTGGCCCTCTGTCGCTCGACCCGCCGACCCGCATGCCGCCGGATGGGCTCGGGCGCGCCGAGTCTAGCAGCCCGCCTCCCCGACTCACATCGCTCTCCGGTAGCGACCGCCGACCTCGAAGAGCGCGTCCGAGATCTGTCCCAGGCTCGCCACCTTCACGGTCTCGAGCAGCTCGTCGAAGAGGTTCCCGCCGTCGCGGGCCACCGTCTGCAATCGCGCCAGCGCCCCGGGCGCCTCCTCCGACCAGCATGTCCGGAACTGCTCGAGGGCCTCGAGCCGCGCCCGCTTCTCCGGCTCCGACGAACGCATCAGGCTGTCGGCCTCGAGTCGGCGGGGCGTCTCCTTCTCCGGCAGGAAGGTGTTCACACCGATGATCTCGAGCTCGCCCGAATGCTTCAGCTGCTCGTAGAGCATGCTCTCGTCCTGAATGCGGCCTCGTTGATACAGGGTCTCCATCGCGCCGAGCACGCCGCCCCGCTCGCTCAGGCGCTCGAACTCCTGCAGCACCGCCTCCTCGACGAGATCCGTGAGCTCCTCGATCACGTGAGCGCCCTGGATCGGGTTCTCGTTCTTCATCAAGCCGGCCTCGCGGTTGATGATGAGCTGGATCGCCAGGGCGCGCCGGACGGAGGCCTCGGTCGGCGTCGTCACGGCCTCGTCGTAGGCGTTGGTGTGCAGGCTGTTGCAGACGTCCTGGAGCGCCGTCAGCGCCTGGAGCGTCGTCCGGATGTCGTTGAAGTCCATCTCCTGGGCGTGCAGGGATCGGCCCGAGGTCTGGATGTGGTACTTGAGCTTCTGGCTCCGCTCGCTGGCTCCGTAGCGCTCGCGCATCGCGACCGACCAGATCCGACGAGCGACCCGACCGAGGACCGAATACTCGGCGTCGAGTCCGTTGCTGAAGAAGAAGGAGAAGCTCGGAGCGAACTCGTCGACCGACAGGCCTCGAGCGAGGAAGTACTCGCAGAACGTGAAGCCGTTGGCGAGCGTGAAGGCCAGCTGGGTGATCGGATTCGCGCCGGCCTCGGCCATGTGGTAGCCCGAGATCGAGACGGAGTAGAAGTTCCGGATGCCTTCGCGGCAGAAGGTCTCCTGAATGTCGCCCTGCATCTTCAACGCGAACTCCGTCGAGAAGATGCATGTATTCTGCGCCTGATCCTCCTTCAGGATGTCCGCCTGGACCGTGCCGCGCACGCGCTGCAGGACCTCGTCCCGCAGCCGACGATAGGTCTCCGGATCGACTGCGCGATCGCCGGGGATGCCGAGCAGGCCGAGGCCCAGGCCGTCGTGGCCGGGCGGTCGCTCGCCCTCGTAGCGGGGCAGAGCCTGGCCTCGCGCCCGGAGCGCCTCCTCGAAGCGCCGACGCACGCCCTCGAGCTCTCCTCGCTCGGCCAGATGGCGCTCCACTCTCTGATCGATCGCCGCGTTCAGGAAGAACGCCAGCACCATCGGCGCCGGACCGTTGATCGTGAGGGAGACCGAGGTCGTCGCCGCCGAGAGGTCGAAGCCGGAGTAGAGCCTCTTCGCGTCGTCGAGGGTGCAGACCGAGACGCCGGAGTTGCCGACCTTTCCGAAGACGTCGGGCCGCTCCGCGGGGTCGCGACCGTAGAGCGTCACGCTGTCGAAGGCGGTCGACAGACGCGCCGCCGGCTGGCCGGTGCTCAGGTAGTGGAAGCGCCGGTTCGTGCGCTCCGGACCGCCTTCGCCCGCGAACATGCGGGCGGGATCCTCCTCGCTCCGCTTGAAGGGGAAGACGCCGGCCGTATAGGGGAAGGAGCCGGGGCGGTTCTCGAGCGCGAGATAACGCACGAGCTCCCCCCAGTCCCGGGCTCGAGGCAGGGCGACCTTCGGAAGCGCGGTGCCCGCGAGCGTCTCGGTCCGGTTCGCCACCTCGATCGTCCGTTCGCGCACGACGTAGCGCTGCGAGGCCGCCTCGTATCGCTCGCGGATTTCAGGCCACGCCGCGGCGGCCTCGACGACCCCCGGATCGATCCCGGCGACCGCCTCCGCATAACGGGAGAGGAGTCGGGCCCGCAGCGGCTCGTCGTCGGGAGAGGCATCCGCGGTGACGCGGCTCGCGGGGTCGATCGGCCCGAGAGGATGCGGGGGCGCTGCCGAGCCGAGGCTCGCGAGCACGCGCGCGTGGCCGTCGGCCAGGGCGGCCCTCTCCGCCTCGGCCTCGATCCGCGCGCGGTAGCTCCGCGCAGTCTCCGCGATCTCCGCCAGATAGCGTCGGCGAGATCCGGGGACGAGGCCTCCGGCACCCGGCAGCTCGGCTGCGGCCTGCGCCGGCTCGCGCTCCGGCAGGAGCTCGCCCAGACCGAGCGACCGCAGTCTCGCCTGGAGCGCCTGCGAGAGCCTCTCGATGCCCGGGTCGTCCCAGCTCCGCGCGATCGTCGGGAAGACCGGCACGGCCTCGTCGGCGAGCGCCGGCTGGCCCCGGTTGCGGCGCCATTGCTTGCGCACGTCGCGCAGGGCGTCGGCCGCCCCCTGCCGGTCGCATTTGTTCAGCACGACGAGGTCCGCGAAGTCGATCATGTCGATCTTCTCGAGCTGCGAGGGCGCACCGTACTCGGGCGTCATCACGTAGAGCGAGCAATCCACCTGGTCGATGATCTCCGAGTCGCTCTGTCCGATGCCGGCGGTCTCGAGGAAGACGACGTCGAAGGCCGCTCCGCGCAGGAGCGAGAGCGCGTCGGAGACCGCGGCAGCCAGTGAGAGATGGGCCCGCCGCGTCGCCATCGACCGCACGAAGACCTGTGGCCCCTGGATCGCGTTCATCCGGATCCGATCGCCGAGCAGTGCTCCGCCGCTTCGACGTCGCGTGGGATCGACGAGCAGCAGCGCCATCCGGATCGTCGGCGCATCGCGCCGCAGCCGGCGGACGAGCTCGTCGACGACGCTCGACTTGCCCGCGCCGCCCGTGCCCGTGAAGCCGATGACCGCCGCGCGCGAGCCCTCCTGCGCCGCGATCACGGTCCGCAGCGCCTGCGCCTCCTCCTCGTGGCTCTCGGCGTGGTCTTCGAAGAAGCGGATCAGCCGCGCCAGCTCGAGTGCGCTCGCCTGCGCCAGCCGCTCGGCGATCGGCCTCAAGCCGGCCGCGGGATCCGCCTCTGCCGCCGCCCGCGCCTCG
>CAYXLY010000296.1:0-6041 GCA_964466005.1 uncultured Spirochaetaceae bacterium
AGGAAAGCGGGCGAAGGCGGCGGGGCGCCCGGGCCGGCTCGGCTCGCCCGAAGCTGTCCCGGTCGCCGTTCCGGTCGTCTCGGCGGGGGCCTTCTTCGAGCGGGCGAGCAGTCGCGCGACCTCGGGACGCTCGACCAGCCCCGCGAGCGCCGCCGTCTCGCTCGCGCGCACCTCCTCCTCGAGAGCCTCGAGCGAACGCAGCGTCTCGCGGGCCGTGTCGACCTGTCCGCCGGCCTTCGTGAGCCGGCGCAGCAGCTTCTGGTAGCGCTTGAAGATCGCCTCGAGATTTTCGCGGGCCGAGAGCTTCGGATCGAGCCGGATCTCGACGGGCTCGCCGGTCTCGAAGTCCGCGACCCGGATCGATTCGGCGCCGGTCGGGGCATCGGCGAGATGAGCCTTCAGGAGCTCGCCCTGACGCTGGAGCGTGTTGGCCTCCTCCGCCTCCTCGAGCTCCGACTCGATGCGCGCGAGCCGGCGCGCCGCCGACTTGCGCTCCCGCTTCAGCACGCCGAGCAGTCTTCGCCGAAGGTCGTCCTCCGAGCGCTCCTCGAGATCCTCCGCATAATGCGCCGAGATCGCGTCGAGCAGCGCGAGACCCTCGATTCCGGCGAAGCGGTCCTCGCCCCGACTCGGTGCACCGCTCGAGGGATCGATCCAGGGGCCTCCGAGGGCGAGCTCGCTGCGCGTCTCCGCCAGAGGCCGCAGCGCCTGGAGCAGCCGGTCGTCGGCGTCGAGCAGATAGAGGTTGCTGCGCCGACCGAAGATCGAGAGCAGCAGGACCCGCTCGCCCTCCCGGGTCGAGAAGCGGAGCGCGAGCTGTCGATCGTCGCCCCGCAGCGAGGCCGACTCGAGGCGCGCCCGGGAGAGATGGGCGCGGAGATAGGCGGAGAACGCCGGCAGCTGCGCCGGAGCCCGGGGCATCCGCGGAATCCGGCCCAATCGCGCGACCTCGGGCCGCGCGTCGATCTCGAGCACGGACTTGCGCACGCCCTCCTCCGCCTCGGCCCCCACCGCTCCCGTGCCGGCCTTCGTCGCCCCTCTCCCGCCGACCTCCGTCGCTCCGTCCGCTCGAGGCTCAAGAGGCCGCTCGGGACTCCGGGCGGCGTCCCGGGGATGGTAGAGCGAGAACGCGAGCCGCCCGCGCTCGGGCTCGACCCAGCGCTCGACCCGCCCCCCGACGCAATGCTCGGAGAGCGCCCGTGCGACGCGCTCGAGCTCGACCTGGCTCAGCATTCCCTTCCTCCCGATCCGGCGATCGCTCGTGCCGTCGTGCCGTCTTGCTGCCCTGCCGTCCCGCGTTCGCTAGGCCTGGCATCCTGCACAATAATGCGTCGATCGCTGGGCGATCAGTCGACGCTTGATCGGGCGATCGCAGACGAGACAGGGCTCGCCCGTCCGTCCGTAGACCCGGCGCTCGTCCTGATAGCCGCCGTCGGCGCCGTCGGGCGCCACGTAGTCGCTGATGCTCGAGCCGCCGGTCTCGATGGAGCGCGCCAGCACCGAACGCAGGCTCGTGGCGATCGCCTCGCATTCGCGGCGCGAGACGCGGCGGGCCGCACGCCCGGGTCGCACGCCGGCCAGGAAGAGCGCCTCGTCCGCATAGATGTTGCCCACGCCCGCGCAGATCGCCTGGTCGAGCAGCAGCCCCTTGATCGCGGCGCGGCGTCCACGGGTCGCCCGGAAGAGCATCTCCCCGGTGATCGCGAGGGCATCGGGGCCCAGGCGATCGAGGCGCGGCGTCCGCTGACCGGCCGCCAGCCACTGCACCTTGCCGAACTTTCGGACGTCCCGAAAGAAGACGCGCGGCCCGAGACCGTCGAGGACGAGCTGGAGATGGGTGTGCTCGTCGGGCTCGAATCGGATCTGGGCCTCGGGGGGCAGCGAGGCCCGCGCCGTCGCCGAGAGCAGGCGTACGCTCGTCGCCTCGCTCGAGAAGAGCTGTCCCGTCATGCCCAGATGCAGGAGCAGCCGCCCGCCGCCGTCGAGCCGGGCCACGAGATATTTCCCGAGGCGCTCGAGCGACTCGATCCGCCGGCCCACGAGCCAGCGGCGCAGATCGTCGGGCGGCGTCAGGAAGAAGTAGCTGGGCGGCGTCGTGTGGACCTGCTCGATCCGCCGGCCCACGAGCAGGGGCGCGATCCGGCGGCGGGTCGTCTCGACTTCGGGCAGCTCGGGCATCGGATGGCGAATTCCCTCGGGTACCAGACGCACCGGAATCGGTGGTCGGTCAGGCCGGTCGTCAGACGTCGGATGGGCCCGGATCGCGCACTTCACGGCGGGGAGCCCGCTGGCGCGATTTGGTAGCGTGCGGGCCATGGAAACGCATGGGCCGAGCGCAGAGCCGGGGAGACGGGACCAGCGCGGGGGGCGCGGGCGGCGCGGCCGGGATGCCCAGCCGATGGACGACCACTGGCTCGAGCAGCACGCGCTCCGCTACGCCGCGCGCTGGGAGACGACCCGGCGCGGGGTGGCCGAGCTGCTCGAGCGCAAGGTCCGCGAGCGCTGCGACCGCACGGGCGAGTCTCCCGAAGACGCCCTGCCCGGGATTCCCGAGGTGGTCGAGCGGCTCGTCGCCCGCCGCTACGTCGACGATCGACGCTTCGCGAGCCAGCTCTTCGAGCGGCTGCGCCGACAGGGGCGGTCCCGGGCCCAGATCCGGATGCAGCTGCGGCGCAAGGGGGTCCCGGACGCGATCACCCTCGAGCTGACCCGCGACGAGGCGGAGCCCGAGGCCGAGCTCCGCGCGGCCTGGCGGCTGGCCCGGCGACGTCGCCTCGGACCCTACGCTCGCGAGCCCGATCGCGACCCCGACCGAGACCCCGAGAGCGAGACCGAGACCGACCCCGAGCGCCGCCGCGCCCGGCGCGAGCGCCATCTGGCCGTGCTGGCCCGGCAGGGCTTCTCGCTCGAGATCGCGTGTCGGGTCGTCGACGCCCCCGACGCGGCGGACCCGGACGGGATCCTCTCCTCGATCGCCCCGAGCGCGACCACGGAAAGGGCCGAGGAGGGCGGCGAGGGGTGGGACGACGCGAGGATCGAGACGAGCGAAGAGGAATCCCTCTAGATGCACGCGATCGTCCTCGGCTCGGGGGCCGGCTCGGGCTTCCCGGCCTGGAACGACGGCGGGCCGACGGCGCTCCGGGCGCGCGCGGGCGACCCCGCCGTCCCGCGGCGGGAGGCGGCGGCGCTGGCGGTCTCGGCCGATGGCGTGCGCTACTCGCTGCTCGAGGCGCCCCTGCATCTCGTGCTCAGCCTGACGCGGATCGCCCGGCTCGCACCGGCCCCCGGGACGCGCGCGGTCCCGCTCGACTCGCTGGTGATGACGAGCGGGGAGCTCGATGCCAGCGCCGGGGCGCTCGGCCTCGGCGGGAGCCCCTCGCTGCGGATCAGCTCCTCCCGGGAGCTCCACGGCGCCCTGCTCGATCACGACGCCGGCTTCCGCTCGCTCGAGCCCCTCTGGACCGGCTTTCCCTGGGATCGCGCCTTTCCCCTGGACCGCGAAGAGCGCCTCGAGGCGCGGCTCTTCCCGCTCCCGGGCCCGCCGCCGGACTTCCTCCGCGAGCGGGCCCCGCGCGCCGGCCGCGGCCGCTGCGGCGTGCGTGTGACCGACCTGCAGACGGGGCTGCGCCTGGTCTGGGCCCCGCGCATCGCCCGGCTGGACTCGGCGACCCTGGCCGAGCTGCGCGCCGCCGACCTGCGATTCGTGGACGGAACGCTCTACGAGGCCCACGAGGCTCGCGTGCTCCGGCCCGGCGCGCGCGGGCCCGAGGACGTCGGGCATCTTCCGATCGACGGCCGCGAGGGCTCCCTCGTCTGGCTCTCCGGGATGAGCGGCGAGTCGATCTACGTCCATCTGGCGGGTGCCAACCCGCTCTGCGACACGAAGAGCGCGGCCAGCGAGCGGGTCCGCCGGGCGGGCCTCGAGATCGCCTTCGACGGACTCGAGCTCGAGCGATGAGCGAGGCGCGGCGGCGCGGCGTGCGACACTCGTCATGCGATGAGGGCAGCCTGGCGACCTCGACAGCGAGCCCCAGGGACCTGGCTAGCTGTCCGCGAGCGGATTCTCCCACCGGAGCCCCGGGAAGCGACCGAAGTCGCCGTCGGTCGAGGCGATGCTGCAGCCGTGGTCGATCGCAAGCGCCGCCAGCCAGGTATCGGGAATCAGGTTTCCGGTCGGCGACACCTGCCCGATCAGCTCGCCCAGGATCTCGCGATAGCGGCTCGAGGGCTCCGGGATCCAGGCGGATTCACAAGCGAGCCACTCTTCGACCTGCTGCCAGGCGGAGCCCACGGGCTCGGGGCGAGCGAAGACACGCGGATTGGTCACGAGCCGAAGGAAGGCCCGCAGACTGGACCACGGCAAGCCGACCCGTGTGCGGCCGTTGAGCCGGTCGTCGAGCCACTCTCGGGCCACGTCATGTCGTTCGAAGTCGACGACATGGGCGTAGACGAGGATGTTCGCGTCGACGAGGATCAGCGGAGCGAGTCTCCCTCGGCGACGGCGAGGACCTCGGCGATGTCGTCGATGTGGCCGATCAGACACCCGCCGAGTGAAACGGCCTTCGTGGTGTGCCTCTTCCGCGCACCCTGAGGCATCTCGAGCTGCGACAGACCGTGGCGGAGCGCCTGGTTCACGACCTCACGGAGGGTCAGGTCCTGCCGCTCTCGGAGCCGCTCGATTCGCTTCGCAACGTCTTCGTCGAGTGTGAGGGTGGTTCGCATGCATCAAAGCATATTAGAAATGATGCCTTGATGCCAGATCGCGGATCCAGAGTCACGCAAGAGCCGGTATCCTGCAGCGGGAGCACGCCAGGGTCGCGTACGGAGGTGACACTGAGGTGACGAGAATGCCCCCCATCGACGGCATGAAGCTCGAGCAATGAACGGGAGCGGGCACGATTCCGGTCCCGGCCGCCGCCCTGGCCTGGAGCTCGATGAGCCCCTCGCGCTCTCGCCCCACGCCTCGGTGAAGATCCGCGCCGGGACCGAGCTGCTGGTGCTGCCCGAGCGTGCCCTGCGGCTCGGCGGCAGCGGCGGCGAGATCCTGGAGCTCGTGGGCTCGGGACACGCCGGGCGCTCTGGCGCGGCGATCGTCGAGGCGATGCGCCGGCGCTACCCCGACCAGGCGGAGGGCGTCGAGGCGGAGGTCGTGCGCTTCCTGGCGGAGATGATCGAGATCGGGGCCATCGTGGTCGGGGCGGACGGTGCGGGCGAGAACGATGCGGGCGAGAACGGCGCGGGCGTGACGCAGGCGCCGGACATCACGAGGGCGGCGACGGCGCTGCGAGCAGACGCGCCGGCGCCCCTCAACCTGATCGCCGAGCTCACCTATCGCTGCCCGCTCCGCTGTCCCTACTGCTCGAACCCGCTCGATTTCCGGGAGCGGCGAGAGGCCCTCTCCGCCGCGGACTGGGGACGAGTCTTCGAGGAGGCGGCGGCGATCGGCGTCGTCCATCTGGGACTGACCGGCGGCGAGCCGAGCGTGCGGGGCGACCTCGAGGAGATCGTCGAGCGGGCCGTGGCCGCGGACCTCTATCCCCATCTGGTGACGGCGGGCCGACCGCTCGACCCCGACCGGCTGAGTCGACTCGCGGCGCTCGGGCTGCGCAGCGTGCAGGTCTCGATCCAGGACGCGACGGCCGAGGCCTCGGAGCGCATCGCCGGCACGGCGAGCTTCGAGCAGAAGCTCGCGATCTGCGAGCGCACGCGCGCGCTCGGGCTGGCGCTCACCCTGAACTGCGTCCTCCACCGACACAACCTCGCGTCGGTGCCCGCGATGATCGCGCTGGCGCGACGCTTCGACGCCGACCGCCTCGAGCTCGCCAACACCCAGTATCACGGCTGGGCACTGCGCAACCGGGCGGCGCTCATGCCCGCTCGCGACCAGCTCGAGACGGCGGCGGAGGCCGTCCGGACCGCCGAGGCCGAGAGCGACCGGCCCGCGATCCTCTTCGTCCGACCCGACTATCATTCCGAGCGACCCAAGCCCTGCATGGGCGGCTGGGGCCGGCTCGCGATGGTGGTCGACCCGACCGGCCGGC
>CAYXLY010000297.1:0-4217 GCA_964466005.1 uncultured Spirochaetaceae bacterium
CCGGGACGGCCTTGGGGTCCGGGGGTATCACAGGCCCTCCCGGGCGAGGGCGAGGGCGACGACCAGGGCGATGGAGCTTGGACCGACCGGGTCCGAAGCCTGTCTGACGAGGAAACGCCGGCTGCGGACGACGCGTCGCGCAACCGGATTCGAGGAGCAGGAACCGAGATGGCGATGAGGACCTTTCCCGCGACGAGGAGCGTGAGCGCCGACGAGGTCGAGCGCCGCTGGTACGTCGTGGACGCCGAAGACCTGGTGCTCGG
Source organism: uncultured Spirochaetaceae bacterium (assembly GCA_964466005.1). Taxonomy (GTDB): domain Bacteria; phylum Myxococcota_A; class UBA9160; order UBA9160; family UBA4427; genus UBA4427. The sequence continues at coordinate 264 of CAYXLY010000297.1, forward strand.
CCGGCTGGCGACCCGGGTCGCGACCGTGCTGCGCGGCAAGCACAAGCCGAGCTTCACGCCCCACTCCGACACGGGCGACCACGTGATCGTCGTGAACGCCGACAAGGTGCGGCTGACGGGTCGGAAGCGGGAGACCAAGACCTACTACCGTCACTCGGGGTACATGGGCGGCATCAAGTCGATCACGGCCGACAAGCTGCTCTCCTCCTCTCACGCCGACCGCGTGGTCCGATCGGCCGTGCGTGGCATGCTGCCGAAGAACAGCCTCGGGCGGCAGATGCTCTCGAAGCTCCGGGTCTACGCAGGGCCCGATCATCCCCATGCATCCCAGAAGCCGGAGGAGCTTGCTCTTGTCTAGTCGAACCCCCGAGGTCACCCAGGCCACCGGCAAGCGGAAGAGCGCCATCGCGCGCGTGCGGCTCTCGTTCGGCTCGGGACAGATTCGCGTCAACGGCCGACAGATGGACGAGTATTTCCCGCGCGAGGCGCTGCAGATCATGGTGCGGACGCCCTTCGACAAGACCGAGAGCCTCGGCCGCTACGACATCGACGCCACGCTCTCGGGCGGCGGTCCGTCCGGCCAGGCCGGCGCCCTGCGTCACGGCATCGCCCGGGCGATCGAGAAGCTCGATCCGAACCAGCGCACGACGCTGAAGCGCGCCGGCTTCCTGACCCGCGATCCCCGCAAGAAGGAGCGCAAGAAATACGGCCAGAAGGGCGCTCGCGCGCGCTTCCAGTTCTCGAAGCGCTGATCCCAGCCCATCTCACCGGTCGGGTGCCGATCCGATCGGCGGCGACCCTCGACGACCCTGCCGATCGGCCCGAGAGGCCCCGGCAGGGTCGTTTCGCTCGGAGAGGCGCTCGTATGCCCTTGCCTCGGGTGCGGGTTGGCGCCGGTCGAAGGGGCAGGCTATACAGCCGAAGAACCCCCGATCGAAGCAGGGATGTGACAATCCGAGAGCCCTGCGGTCCGAGCTGGACCGCAATCCTCCGCCGCGCCGCGACAGGCGCCTCCTTCGCCGAGCAGGGCGTCGATTCGATCGGGAGATCGATGCCCAGGGCGGAGCTTCCCCAGTGACCCGGTATTACGCGCAGGACCCGACGGAGCTCGGGCTCTCGGTCTCCGCGATGGTGTGGCGGGGAGCCGAGCTGCTCTTGATGCGTCGAGCCGACAATGGCCATTGGGGTCTCCCGGGAGGCTTCGTCGAGCTGGGCGAGTCGGTCCGGCAGGCCGCGCGTCGGGAGGTCGCGGAGGAGACGGGCTGGACGGTCGAGGTCGGCCGACTGATCGGGGTCTACTCGGAGCCGGAGCGCCAGGTGGTCGACTACGGCTCGAGCGACGCGGGCCAGCCGAGGCGCGTTCAGGTCGTCAACCTCTGCTTCCGGGCCGAGGCGTTGGAGGCCGGCGAGCCCTCGACGCCCCATGAGACCCTCGAGATGGGGTTCTTCGGAGCCGAGGCACTGCCCGAGCCCTTCGTCCCGATCCACGAGATCCGGATCCGGGATGGTCTCGCCGATCAGGTCGAGACGGTCGTTCGATAGGCGCCGAGCCGGACGGACCCGGAGGCGGGCCGGGAATGCGAGCGGGGACGTCGAGCCAGAACGCAGGGCGGGTCAGGGATCGAGGTGAAGAGGGACAGAGGGACCGAGGGACAGAGAGACGGAAGAGAGGGGGAACGAGCGATGAGTCCGAGATCCACCAAGTACATCTTCGTGACGGGCGGCGTGATGTCGTCGCTCGGCAAGGGCCTGGCCTCGGCGTCGATCGGTGCGCTGCTGGAGGCGAGGAGCCTGCGGGTCACCTTCCTGAAGCTCGACCCCTATCTGAACGTCGATCCGGGGACCATGAACCCCTTCCAGCATGGCGAGGTCTACGTCACCGAGGACGGCGCCGAGACCGACCTCGACCTCGGTCACTACGAGCGCTTCACGACGACGACGCTCGGGCGCGTCAACAACATGACGGCGGGCCGGATCTACGACTCCGTGCTGTCGAGGGAGCGACGGGGCGACTATCTCGGGGGCACGGTCCAGGTGATCCCCCACGTGACCGACGCGATCAAGGAGGCCATTCGCGCCGCTGCGCAGGACGTCGACGTCTTCCTGGTCGAGATCGGCGGGACCGTGGGCGACATCGAGTCGCTCCCCTTCCTCGAGGCCATCCGGCAATTCCGCGGGGACGTGGGCCGCGAGAACTGCTGCTTCATCCACGTCGCGCCCGTGATCTACCAGTCGACGGCGGGCGAGGTGAAGACGAAGCCGGTTCAGCATTCGGTGAAGGAGCTGCAGTCGGTCGGCCTCGCGCCCGACATCATCCTGTGTCGCACCGACCGCTTCCTCTCCAAGTCCATCAAGTCGAAGATCGCGCTCTTCTGCAACGTCGACGAGGACGCGGTCATCACGGCCAAGGACGTCGACTCCATCTACGAGGTGCCGCTGGCCTTCGCGAAGGAGAACCTCGACGAGAAGATCGCCCAGGTCCTCAACATGTGGACCGGCCGCCCGGATCTCCGTCATTGGGAGAGGCTCTCGAACACGCAGCGCAATCCGGACCGCACGATCCGGATCGGCATGGTCGGCAAATACGTCGATCTCACGGAGAGCTACAAGAGCCTGAACGAGGCGCTCTTCCATGGCGGCTTCGCCTGTGAGGCCGACGTCCAGATCGAGTACTTCGACTCCGAGAAGCTGGTCGACGTGAGCGCGCTCGCCCATCTCGACGGGATCCTGGTGCCTCACGGCTTCGGCTCACGCGGGGTCGAGGGGAAGATCCGCGCCATCCAATACGCGCGCGAGAACCGCATTCCCTTCCTCGGCATCTGCTTCGGAATGCAGCTCGCCTGCTGCGAGTACGCGCGCCACGTGGCGGGCCTCGAGGACGCGAACTCGACCGAGGTCGACCCCGATACGCCGCATCCCGTGATCGATCTGCTCCCGGAGCAGCGGGACATCGCGGACAAGGGCGCGACCATGCGGCTGGGCGCCTATCCCTGCCGGCTGCAGCCCGGCTCGAAGGCGGCCGAGGCCTACGGCACGATCGAGATCAGCGAGCGGCATCGGCACCGCTACGAGTTCAACCCCCAGTACCGGGATCGCCTGCAGGCAGCGGGCCTGCTCTTCTCGGGCTCGAGCCCGGACGGCAAGCTCGCCGAGGTGATCGAGCTCCCGAATCATCCCTTCTTCGTCGCCTCGCAGTTCCACCCCGAGTTCAAGTCGAAGCCCTTCGCCCCGCATCCGCTCTTCGAGGCCTTCGTGCGGGCCGCGGCCCAGCGCCAGGGGAGCCGCGCGCATCCCGCCGAGGCTGGTGAGCCCGCCTGACGCCGCCGAAGGGCCGCGGGGAGGGCGCGCTCGGATCGCGAGGAGCTCCCTCCGACCGCGGTCCTGGCGATGGCTCCGGAGCGGAGGTGGGCGGTCGAGCGGCGGCCTGCCGAGCCGTCGAAGGACCGAGCCGGGGGGGCCGGCCGGGCTGCGCCAAGCCTGTCCGGGCCCAGGCGCTCCGGAGGCAGCGGCGCTGCCACTTCCTGAGCGCCGCCCCTGTCATCCCGCTCCCGATTCCGCTAAAACCTGAATTCGCGTGGGGCGTTAGCTCAGCTGGCTAGAGCGCCGTGTTCACACCGCGGAGGTCGGTGGTTCGAGTCCACTACGCCCCACCATCCCACTGCATCGTCGAACCACTCGACGATCGTGGCCCGGTAGCTCAGCTGGATAGAGCACCAGCCTCCGAAGCTGGGGGTCGCGCGTTCGAATCGCGCCCGGGTCACCATCTTCTCCCGTCCGTCGCAGAGCCGCCGTTCTGAGAAGCCAGCTTCGGAGCAGAAGCTGGGGGGGAGCCGCCGACGAGGAGGAGGCGGCGAGTAGGAGCAGAACGAAGACCGTGAGGTCTTCGATCTGCGACCGGACGCGCGTTCGAATCGCGCCCGGGTCACCATCTTCTCCCGTCCGTCGCAGAGCCGC
>CAYXLY010000297.1:4317-6033 GCA_964466005.1 uncultured Spirochaetaceae bacterium
CGCATCCTCCGCCCCCAGCCCTCGCATTCAGGGCACGTCGATGACGGTCCTTCCGATCGTACGTCTTGCCTCGAGGTCCGCGTAGGCCTCGGGGACGGCATCGAAGGACGCACGGCGTCCGAGGATCGGCTCGATCCTTCCCTGCTCGAGAAGCCGGAGGAGATCGGCGTGGACCGACTCGCCGATCTCTCGGGGGAAGGGGCTGAACCCGGCATCGCGGAGCCCGGGGATCGGAGCCGATTGATAGGCCATCATGATCCCGACGAGGGAGAAGTTGCCCTTCGCGACCGGACGCGGAGGGAGTCCGGCCTCGCCGGCCTCGATCCCCGAAGAGAAGCCCGCGATGAGATAGCGGCCTTCGTGGGCGACGCAGCGCCAGGAGGGCAGGGCGATCGGGCCGCCGACGAGATCGCAGACCACGTCGACTCCCCGTCCCTCGGTCGCTTCGAGCACTCGGGCGACGAAGTCCTCCTCACGGTAGTCGACGACCCACTCGGCTCCGAGCCTTCGGCAGAGATCGAGCTTCTCTCGACCGCCTGCGGTCGCGAGCACACGGGCCCCTGCCGCGACGCCGAGCTGCACGGCCGCCGATCCGAGACCCCCGGCCGCGGCGTGCACGAGCAGCGTCTCGTCGGCCTGCAATCGTGCCCGTCGATGCAGGGCGAGGTGCATCGTGTGAAACGGGATGAAGAAGGCCGCCGCCCGAGCGTCGTCCAGCGAGGGAGGGGCGTCGAAGAGGGAGTCGGCGGGCGCGAAGGACTGCTCCGCGAGCGCGCCGATTCCGCCGAGCCCGGTGGAGACGACGCGACGGCCGAGCCACTGCTCGAGTCCGGGGCCGGTCGCGTCGACGACGCCGCAGAGGTCCATGCCCAGGGTGAAGGGCAGGGCGGGCGAGATCGTGGGATAGCGGCCGTGACACATGTCGATGTCGTTGAAGTTGAGCGAGACGGCGGAGACCCGGACCCGGACGAGCCCCGGACCGGGATCCCCGGGTGCGGGAATCTCGACCTTGCTCAACGCCTGCTCGGGCGCGCCATGCTGAACGATTTGCCAGGCCTTCACGGGATCCAGTCGGCTCCTACTCGGCGCCTCATCCCTTCGCCGGGCGAGGCGCCTGCTTACATGGAGAGCCTCGGCCCCTGGAGAGCCTCAGCTCGTTGAGAGCCTCAGGCCTTCGAGAGCCTGAGCCCGTGGAGAGCCCTGCTCCCGGAAGGGTCTCGACCCGAGAAGAGCCTCAACGAATCAGCAGTCGACCGCAATTCATGCAGGTCAGCAAGGCCTCTTCGGGCTCGGCCTTGAGCCGGTGGTACTCCATCACGGGCAGCTTCACACGACAGCCCCCACAGCTGCCCGCGTCGAGAGGGGCGGCGCCGCGGCCGGCGAGCCTCGGCCGGCCACGCAGCCGTTCATATTCGGCGAGGATCGCCGGGGGCAGCTGGCTGGTCTCCGGAGCGCGTTCTGCGGCCAGCCGATCGAGCTCTGCATCGATCTCGCTCTCGGCCTCGCCGATGGCTGCGCGCAGCCGATCGGCCTCCCGGTCGCTCTCCTCGAGTCGGGCGCGATTCTCACGCATGGCCCGCTCTTCCTGCTCGATCTCCTCGAGCAGGGTCATCTCCCGCTCCTCGAGCTCGTCCTGTCGCGCGCGCAGCAGTCGGATCTCCTCCTGGAGCAGATCGGAAGAGCACACGTCTGAACTCCAGTCACTCCGGAGAATCT
>CAYXLY010000298.1:0-6022 GCA_964466005.1 uncultured Spirochaetaceae bacterium
CCAGCGCATCGCGACGGTCACCGCGAACGACTCGCCGGATCCCCAGGACCTCGCCCGCGCGATCGCCCGCTCCTGGCTGATCTCGGCCGACATGGCCCATGCCGTGCATCCCAACTATGCCGATCGCCACGAGCCGGGACATCGCCCGCTGATCGGCGGCGGACCCGTCCTCAAGACGAACGTCAACCAGGCCTACGCCACCGACGCGGAGACGGCGGGCCTCTTCAGGGACCTCTGCGATCGGGTGGGTGTGGCCTGCCAGGACTTCGTGACGCGAAGCGATCTCGGCTGTGGCTCGACGATCGGGCCGATCAGTGCCGCTCGCGTGGGGATCCGGGCGGTCGACGTGGGGAGCCCGATGCTCTCCATGCACTCGTGTCGGGAGATGGCGGGCAGCGCCGATGTCGAGCCGATGATCCGGGTCCTCACAGCCTTCCTGGCTGAAGGCTAGAAGCCGAGACCTCGCTTCGGCGAGACCCTTCTCGCGGAGCGCGGGGTGGCCGACGCGCGGGTGCTCTCGGGTGCTCTCGGGTGAGGTGAGGTGAGGTGAGGTGAGGTGAGGTGAGGTGAGGTGAAGAGTCAGCCCGCGAGCAGCGCCCGACCGATCACCTTCAGCTCGAGGATCGGCTTCACGCCCTCGAAGATCGGCAGCACCGTCGCGTCGACGACGTAGCGGCTGATCGGGTACTCCTCGGCGTAGCCCCAGCCGCCGTGCATGAGCTGGCCCTGCTGGGTCACGTCGACGGCGACGTCGCAGGCGAGCAGCTTGGCCTGGGCAGCGAGCGGCGCGGCCGCACGCTCGTCCTCGTCGAAGGCGCGGGCGGCCTTGTAGGTGATGGCCCGAGCGCCCGCGAGCTTGGCGGCCATCCGGCCCAGCGTGTACTGCGTCAGCTGGAACTCGGAGATCGGCTGCTCGAACTGCTTCCGGTCCACCACATAGCGCGCGGTCTCCTCGAGCGCGGCCTGGGCCAGACCACAGGCCCGGCCACCCGTCTGCAGGCGTCCCGCCGCGAAGCCCGCCATCTGGAGATAGAAGCCCCGGCCTTCGCCTTCCTCTCCCCCGACCAGGTTCTCGGCGGGGACGAAATAGCGCTCGAAGTTGAGCGTATAGGAGTGCATGCCCCGATATCCGGGCGTGGCATCGGCCTTGCCCACGAGGCGGCCTCCGCCCGGCTGCTTGCACTCGAAGCTGTGCTCGCGAGTGGGCTCCTTGGGGACGATGAAGAGCGAGAGTCCCTTGGCTCCTTTGGACGGGTCGCCGTCCGTCCGCAGCAGGACGGCCAGCACGTTGGCGCGACCGGCGAACGTGCACCATGCCTTGGGGCCGTCGATGACCCAGCCCTCGGTCCCCTCGACGGTCGCTCGCGTCGCGCGACATTTCACGCCCGCGACATTGGAGCCGATGTCGGGCTCCGTCACCGAGATGCCCGCCATGATCTCGCCGGAGGCCAGCTTGGGGAGCCAATGCTGCTTCTGCGCCTCGGTCCCGCCACCCAGAAGGGCCTTGGCGAGAATCTCGGGGCGCGTGATCAGGGATCCAGCGGCGGCGAGAGAGGCCCGCGAGAGCTCTTCGGTCGTGAGGATCATCGCCAGGTTGCCCATCTCGACACCGCCGTACTCCTCCGGAATGGAGAGGCCGAAGAAGCCGAGCTCGGACATCTTCTCGATGAACTCCTCCGGGATCGTCTCGTCGTTGCGGTGGATGTGCTCGGCGTGGGGAGCGACCTCGGCGCTGGCGAACTCGCGCACCTGATCGCGCACCTGCTCGTGCATCTCGTCGAGGGCCCAGTCGTTGGCGCCCCGGGTCGCCGCCATCTCGGCGCCGATCTCGCGAAGGAGCGACTCGGAGGTCGTCCGCCGCAGGGCCGCTCGCACATCGGCGGGGAAGGCCTTCTCGACCGCCTCGTCGCCGATGCCCAGATCGTCCGCCGAGGCCGAGAGGCGATCGCGCAGGCTCGAGATCAGCTCTCCCACCGCAGCGATGGCCGTCTTCTCGCGAGTCGGCGTGGACCGACCCTCCCCGGCGGCGGCCTCGAAGGCCTCGAGCATCTCATGGGCGGCCACGGCCTCGGTCGCCGCATAGGCGACGCGTTCGGTGATGACCTGGTGGTCGTCGATCTTCCTGCCCTCCGCCGTCTTCTGGCGGGCGGCGCCGACGGCATCGGCGAGGAGCTTCGACCCGGCTTCGAGAATCAGGCGGGCATCATCGAGAGTGGCGGTCATCGTCGGGGTTCTCCTGGGCGGGCTGTTCCGGTCGCGGGTCGCACTCGAGTCGATCCCCGCGCCGGCTGGGCTCCTCGAGACCCTCCGCCCCGTGCGGCTCGCTCCGGTCTCACGGCCGGCCCGCGGCTTCGCTCCGGCTTCCGCTCCCGCTGGCGCAGGGCTCGGAAGGTCTCGATCCGCGCAAAGAGCCGGAAGAACGGGGCTCTGGCTCGGCGTTCGGGGGATCGTCCGCGAGCCGTTCGACCATAGCGCGCAGGCGGGAGAGGGTCCGCTGGACGCGAGTCAGGATCCGCGCGACCCCGCGCGGCCTCGGACGCCTGCCGTCCTCTCGGGTCTCCCCCCCGCTCGCCCCCGAATCGTCCCTCAGAAGAAGCTGCCGAGGCGCTGCACGAGGGCTGCGTTGCCGAAGATCAGGTCCACCTTCCCGCGATCGCGATGCCTCCGCATCCAGCAGACGCCGCCTGCCTCGTGGGCCAGCACGCGGGTCACGGCGGCATCCCATGGATTCAGGTCGCAATCGACCATGGCGTCCGCGGCCCCGGACAGGACGAGGAGGTGGCCGAACGCATCGGTGTAGCCGCGGAGCATGGGGATCTCGGCAGCCATCCGCTCCCAGGCCGCCCGGGCGCCGGACCGATCGAAGCAGAAGGGGTCGCCGTGACAGACGAGGGCCCGGTCGAGGGAGTCGGTCTGGGAGACCTCGACTCGCTCTCCTCCGCGCCACACGCCGCCTCCCCGGACGCCCCCGATCCGGTCTCCCGCGACCGGCCAGTCGATCAGACCCAGCACCGGCTCCTCGTCCACCAGCAGAGCGATCAGGGTGGTGAACAGCGGAATGCCGCGCGAGAAGGCGATCGTGCCGTCGATCGGGTCGATCACCCAGCGACGCCTCGGTCGCGTGGACCCGGCGCCCGGTGTCGCGCCGAGCTCCTCGCCCAGGATCGCGTCTTCGGGGAAGGCCTCGCCGAGCACGGCCCGGATCGCGCGCTCGGCCTCGCGGTCGGCCTCGGTGACGGGCGAGCCGTCGCCCTTGGTCTCGACGGCCACGCGCCTGAATCGAGGCAGGATCTCCGCCCGCGCCCGATCGGCGGCGCGAAGGGCGACCGCATACGCCTCCGCCAGCTCCCGCTCCCCGATCTCGGCGGCTCCGGGCCGGGCGACCTCGAAGTCGGGCGGTCGCTCCTGCGAGCTCATGAGGGCCTCCTCTCGCCGGGCTCCGCTCGACGGCGGCCTCCGGGAGGGCTCGATGACGACGGTCGCGCCGTTGCGCGGCAGCGCGCAGCATAGCCGAGCGGATCGGGCCCTCTGCGACTCGATCGAGGCGGGGGGACGCAGCCTATCGCAGCGTCCCGTTGCAGCAGGCCGGGGGCGGGGGAGGCTCGACCTCTCCGTTCAGGAGGGGAAAGAGCACGGGATCCTCGAGCGAGACGAAGGAGGCGCCCTCGGCCCGGAGGGCCGAGATCACGGCAGGAAGCGAGGCGGCGGTATTCGCATGCACGTCGTGCATCAGCATGATGCCCCCTCCGGAGGCCCGCAGGCGGGAGACGACGAAGCCCACCATGTCGTCGCGGTACTGCTCCGGCATCCAGGGCACGCCGGCGGTGTCGCAGAAGCCGTCGCCCGACGCATAGCACCAATCCTTCGAGTCGATGTGGACGCCGGCCGTCGACAGCCCCCGAGCACGCACGATCTCCATGCTCTGGCAGTCGGACGCGCCGAAGGGGAAGCGGAAATGACGGGGGAAGTAGCAGGGGTCACCGATCGCCTCCCGGATCCGATCCGAGGTCGTGTCCACCTGGTATTCGGCCTCCTCGGCGCTGATCGTCGTGAAGCGGGGATGATCGACCGAGTGGTTGGCGATCCGGAAGAGGGGATCCTGGTCGATCTCCAGAGCCAGGGCCCGCTCGGCGGTCGTCTGCAGCTTGCGTCCGACGACGAAGAAGGTCGCGGGAATCCCTTCGCCTCGCAGGGTGGCGAGGACGCTCGGCGTCGTGGCGGGGTTCGGGCCATCGTCGAAGGTCATCGCCACGGCGAGTCCGAAGGGCCCCTGGTCCGGGGGCGGCTCCTGCAGGCAGGGGAAGTCGCTGCCGGGATCGACGAGCTCCCAGGGAAGACAGACGGGGGGCTCCAGCAGGACGTCGAATCGCAGCCAGAGAAGACCCGCCGTGGGGTCGACGGAGGACCAGATTCCGAGCAGATCGGCGCCAATGGGCGCGTCGCCTTCGGGATCCGCGGAGAGCGTCTCGGACTCCGACCAGATCCGGAAGATGCCGTCGCCGAGAGCGGCTTGGACCCGGGGCGCGGAGACGAGGAGCACGAGGAGACCGGGCAGCAGGAGTCCGAGGAGACGGGCGCGACTCCGGTCGCCAGGCGGCGAGCGAAGGGCGAGGAGCACGAGGGCCAGGGCGAGCAGGGCGGCCAGCTCCGGCGACAGGCCCGGGACGCCGGCGGGTGCGAGGAAGAGGGTGAGGGGCTCTGTGCCCTCTCCGCCTCCGGGCGTGCGCAGCGCGTCGTTGCCGGCTGCGGACGAGACCCGCAGCGCGACGTCGATCGCCGGCGCGCCGGCGAGTACCGAGAGGGGCAGGGGCGCCTCGATCAGGGTCGATCCGGACCGGCCCTCGCCGACGGCCACCGGCCAGGGCGGGCTGGGGATCGTCGACGGAGTCGTCCCGGGTCCGAAGGTGTCGGTGCCCGTCGCGAGACAGTCGGCGATCGAGACGTCGGAGACCTCTCGGGTCGAGACGTCGACTTGGACGCGCAGCCTGCGTTCGATCCCCTCCGCGTCGCCATCGGGGGTCCCGACGGCGCAGCCACTCGCCCGGTCCCTGTCGAGGTCGAGAAGCACGTCGATCGTGGCGACCTGGGCGTGCGCCGAGGCGGCGAGCCCGCCTCCGATCCAGAGCGCCGCGAGCGCGGCCAGGCCCGATCTCGCCCTGGCCGCCCTGGCCACTCGGGTCGATCCCGGTCTGGTCGCCTCGTCTCGGCTGGAATCCATGCTGCACCTCGGGTGGCTCGAGGCCAGGATCGCATGGATCGAGCGTGCAGGGACGAAGAAAGATCGGCAGAGCGGGAGGCCCGTGCCCTGTCCAGCGAGCTCGCCGTCGAAGACGCGACGCCGTCCTCGACGCACGACGCACGACGCACGACGCACGACGCGCACCGCGCGGGTCGGGGATGGCGAGACGGCCTCTAGCTCGGCCCCTCCGCGGGCCCCGTCGCCGGGGGCGAGAGCAGGCCTCGATCGGCCAGCGAGCGGAGCCGCTCGAAGGGATAGATGCCCGTGTCGTGCCCGTCGCTCCAGTCGATCTGGATCGCATAGCGACCGACGGGCTGGATGGCGATCGGAAGGACGTCCTCAGGCACGGCTTCGGGCGCCAGCAAGGCGGCCCCCGTCCACTCGTCGACGCAACGAGCGCAGCCGCAAGCCAGCCGGAGAGCGCGCACGTCGATCAGGCTCTTCGCCTGGTCGGCCCACTCGATCGAGAGGGTGCGGCTGTCGTGTTGGCGGATGGCGGTCGGGGTGTGGGCTTCGGAGAGCGGCATGCCCACAGCATAGAATTCTCGCCGTCTTTTGCGGTCCGGACCCGCGACCGTCGTCGTTTTCGGGGCTAATGTTGGCCGACCATGAGTGATTCAAACGAGACGATTGCGATTCTGGGAGGGACGGGCGACCAGGGGCTCGGCCTGGCGCTCCGCTTCTGTCGATCCGGACGCCGCGTGATCATCGGCTCCCGGAAGGCGGACCGGGCGCTCGAGGCGGCGCAGAACGTGCGGGAGCAGGTTCCGGAGGCCGACGTCG
>CAYXLY010000299.1:0-6001 GCA_964466005.1 uncultured Spirochaetaceae bacterium
GGTATTCGAGAGCGGCAGCGCCGGATCCGCGGTCACCAGCGGGAAGGTGTCGGGAGTCGGATTCGTCCAGGCGATCGTGTCGATCATGCCCGGATAGCTCGTTCCGTAGGCTGGAGAGGTGGTGACCGAGGGAGCCCGAGTCGGATCGATCACGTACTCGGCGGGAAGCACGTTTCTCAGCCGGAGACCGTCGGGGCCGCCCTTGATCGTCCCTCCGCTCCGGTTGGCGATCCGGATCGTGACCCATCCCGTGGCGCCCATCGGCTGGGAGCGGCGAATACCCGTGAGATCCACGTCGACGTCGACCCCGCTCTCGATCGAGCGGGTGCTCAGCAGCGCGTCGTCGGCCGCCATCGCACCGTCCGAGGTGGCCTGGATTCCTCCGGCGGGCGGCTGCTCTTCACAGCCCCACTCGACGTCGAAGACCCTGTTCGTGCGGTTCGTACAGGAATCGTCGATCTCGCCGACCAGATAGAAGAAGCCGCTCCCGCCCGACGGCGCGACCACGTAGGGGCTCGCCCCGCCTCCGAAGACCGCAGCGACGTCGAGTCCGAGAACGTCGGTCGTCCCGCCGACCGCCAGGCAGCCGCCGGAGGCGCCTCCCTCCGCGACGGAGGTCGCATCCGCCTCGCTGTCGCAGACGTAATCGATGTCGAAGTTTCCCGGCACGATCGAGTCGCTGAAGACGAAGTCCTGGAGATCGGCCTGCCCGCCATTGCGGACCTCGATCCGCCAGACGACGTCGTCACCGGCGTGACCGTAGACGGGATCCGAATAGCTGCCGCTGCCCTGCCCGGCATCGAGATTGCGTCCGAGCTTGACGACCTCGGGCTCCGGCTCCCGAAGCGGGAGGGCTCCGGGGCCGGTCGTCGTCGTGAAGCGCTCTCCCTCCGAACAGCTCGGGGTCGTCTCCACGGCGGCCTCGATCGTCCGATTCGCAAGCACGAGCCCTTCCTCGCCGACGCTCGCGTCCCGAACGACCTCGAACTCGAGGACCAGCGTCTCCTGATTCCCACCCCCTCCCGTGCGGGCAGCCAGGACGAAGTCCGAGGGGGAGAGATCCCATCGGAGGATCGATCCGGCAGGGCCGGAGACGGTCGGCTCGATCGCCCCGGGCGGAGTGACGTTCTGGCCCGAGAAGCGGGTCGATCCCGGCAGGTAGGTGAGGCCCGAGCTTCCGAGATTCTCGGTGATCACGAGCTCCGTCAGATCGACGTCGTCGGACTGACGGAAGGGGTTCGTGATCTCGAGCTCGATCCTGCCCGTCTCGCAGAGCTCGCAGAAGCTCACCGTGAAGTCGTGGGCGATGATCTCTTCGGTCGCGAGCGAGGACGGGCAGGTCCCCGGCACGAGCTGCGCATCGGCCTGGCCGGCGGACAGCCACAGCACCCACAGGAGGATCCATCCGATCGCTCCCGCACCGCGGATCGGCCGTTCCCTCTTTTCGCCGCTCGAGATCATGCCCGCCCTCGATCAGGCTGTTCTCGCCTGACCCTGTTCGAGTCCCTGCTCGGGTTCCGGAGCGGGCTACTTCGTGGCGTACGTCTCCTTTTTGGAAGAAGGACGTGCAGCTGCACGCATCATGCGGCTGGAAGGAAGTCGATCGGATAGACGATGGTCACGGCGGGGACCCCCTCCTTCGCGCCGAAGTCGAAGGTCTCGACCCGCTCGATGACGCCCTTCGACAGCGCCGGAGCCTCCATGTCCGTGGACTTCAGCTCGCATAGCGAGACGCTTCCATCCGGCTCGATGGTCAATCGAAGGACGATCTGACCCTGCAGGGTGGGGTTGCGACGAAGCTCGCGATTGTAGAGCCGATAGAGAGCGGCCTTGTGGCGGTCGAAGACGATCTGGATCTCCTCGTCCGTTCGGGCTGCGGACGGCCCCGCTGCCAGCGGGCGATCCGACCCGCTCCCGACTCCGATCGAGCTCTCTGCCCGGGCGATCTCGACCCCGCCGATCTGCTGGCCGGCTCCGCCGCCCGTCTCGCGGCTCAATCCCGCGACGTCGATTCCCCCGCTCGTCGTCGCCGCTCCGCGCGTGACGAGCGATCGCCGCGGCGGACCGCTCGCCGTATCTCCCGTCTCCGAGATCCTCGCGTTGGATCCCAGGCGCTCCGACGCGCTGGGACGAGCGAGTCCGGACAGGGTCTCGCGGAAGGCCAGGATTCCCTTCGTCGAGGACGACGGCCTGGAAGGCGTCTCCGCGGCGGGCTGCCTGCTCTCCCGATCGGCGACCGCCGGCTCGTCCGCCGCCCGAGGCGTCTCCTTCCGCGGAGTCGACTTCGGCTCGTCCGGCGGCGGCGGCTTCACCGGCTCTCGTGGAATCAGACGCGCGAATCGATCCGGGACCTCGAGCGGCTCCCAGCGGTCGGGAACCGGAAGCTCGACGAGATGAAGGGCCGATCCCGACAGCAGGCTCACCAGGAGGCAGGCCGCGAGAGCCTTCCTGAACCGCTGATCGTCCTCCCCGCCCCGGGTCCAGGGCATCTTCGACGGTCGGATCCCGATCGCGCCGGCCTCGCGCTCGATCTCCCACTCACGCCTTCGCTCCTCCTCGAGACGCTCGGCTTCCAGGATCTCGCCCGCGATCAGATCCGCGTCGTCCTCGCCGATCTCGATCTCGTCGAGGATGGCCTGTCGATGCGCCTCCACCTCGCCCAGGCGCTTCTCGAAGCCCTCGACCCGGCTTCGCACGACCTCCAGGTGACGCGACCCATCCGCCTCGAATTCCGCGTCTTCCCAGAAGAGCCCGGCCCCGCCGAGCTCCTTCAGCCGATCGAGGCCCTGGCAGATCTCCTGGAGCAGCCCGTACTGCCTCCGTTCGACCGACATCTCCTCGAGCTCCGCGTCGCACGCGCGCAGCTGAGCCACGAGCCCCTCGACGCGCTCTCGAGCGGCCCGAAGCTCTTCACGGAGCCCCTCTTCGGCTTGCCTCTCTACCTGGGACACTGCGTCTCTCTAGAGCTGCGAAAGCGTCGTCTCGGGCGCCTTCTGGAGAACGGCCAACGAGATCCGCTCGTAGCCTTCCGACGTGCAGGTCGACATCACCCGCTTGAGGATCGCGAAGGGCACTCCCCGGTCGGCGAGAATGGTCACTTCCTGGGTCTGGGCGATCTTCCGGGTGTTGATCCCGATGACGTTCTCCCGAAGCTCGGCGAGACGACTCGCGATCGGACCGATCGTCCCCGACACGGAGCTCTCGATCTCCTCGATCTCCACGACCCGCTCGCCCTGGACGGTCACCTCGGTCGGGCTCACGAGCACGACCACGGTCTCCCTGGGCTTCTCCTCGACGACCGAGGCCGGGAGCGTGATCTCCTCGGGAGACTCCAGGACCTCGGTCGTCGCCGAGTTCACCAGCAGGAAGAAGACCAGGATCGTGAAGACGTCCATGAGCGACGTCAGGTTCATCTTGGGCACCCCGCCCCGCTTGCGGGACATCCGCTTGATCCGCCTGGACCTCTTCACGGTGCGTCTCCGATCGAGATGTCGGGAAAGAGCACGAGGCGCTTCGCCTGACCGCCCGCGGCGGGCTCGCCTTCTCCGCGGACGACGGTGCTTCGAACCGCATCCATGACCTGGATCAGATGGTCGTACTCGATCTGGGGCTCCAGCAGGACCGAGGCCGCATTCGAGTCGGGATGCTCCTGCTTCAGCGAGACCACCCGCTGCGACAGCGTCTCCAGATCATGGCGCCCGTCCCGCTTGGGGATCGCAGCGATCACCTGGCGTCCATCGGAGACCTCCAGGCCCGACTCGCGAACGATCACCTCCACCCGGAAGCCCGGCTCGGTCGACTCGTCGCCGCCCGCCGAACGGGGGAGGTCGAGCTCCACGATCGTGATGCGGGAGAACACCGCGGTGATGAGCAGGAAGGGCACGAGCACCACCATCAGGTTGAGAAACGTCGTCATGTCGAGCTCGGCAGCCTGGCTGACCCGCCGCCGGTAGTGGTGCTGACGGGCCATGGATCAGGCCTCGACCCGTCGCTTCGCGCTCGCCGAGATCACGTTCAGCGCCTTCACGGACGCCATCTCGAGGCTGTCCACGATCTCGTTCGTCTTGGCCATCAGGACCTGATTGGTCACCAGCAGCGGAATCGCGACGATCAGGCCGAACGCGGTCGTGTTCATCGCCACCGAGATGCTGGCCGACAACAGATCGGCCTTCTCGGCGGGGTTCGCGTTGGCGACCGCCGTGAACGCCTCGATGAGGCCCATGATCGTCCCGAGGAGCCCGAGCAGGGTCGCGATGTTCGAGGCCAGCCCGACATAGGGCGTGCGCTTCTCGAGCTGGGGAATGATCTCCATCATGCTCTCTTCCATCGCGATCTCGATGTCCTCACGCCGACGAACGGCTCCCTGACGATCGAGACCCATCTGGAGGAGCTTCGAGATCGTCGAGTCGTCCGAGCTCGTCAGCTCGCGAGCCCTGTCGAAGTCCCCCTCGACCAACGCCGGCTGGATTCGGGACCAGATGCTCTGATTCCTCGCCGTCACCCGTGTCAGCGTCACATAGCGTTCGATGGCGATCGCCGCGCCGACCGCGAAGACGATCAGGATCGGATACATGAACGGTCCTCCGGTCAGGAAGAACCCCACGATCGAGTAGACGAAGTCCATCTGAGAAAGCCTCCTGTGTCCTCGAGCGGGACACCCTGTCTGAATCCTTCGGCGCGGCCTCGGCGGTCGAGACGCCTCGGCGTGGCGCCCATGCGCGTCGATCTATCGGGCCTGCCCCGTCCTGATCTCGTAGTAGTCGAGCTGCCGGACGAAGACCTCCCGGTCGACCGGTCTCGCCTCGTCGCCGCCGGACCGGGAAACCTCGAGCGACTCGCCGAGCGCCGCAGTCTTCCAGGGCACGATCACCAGGGACTTGGGGGCCTCGTCGTTGCCCACGATCGACATCCCGGAGACCTTCTTCTCCCCCGCGTCGACCTCCTCGTCCGCGGACGCCACCCCGACGAGCAGGAGAGCCGCGAGCCCGTGGATCCACATCGACCTCATTGCCCGTCCTCCTCCCTCGGGATTCGTCTCTCGAGATCGGCCACCCACATCGAGGCCTTCTCGTCCTCGGGAACGGACTCGAGATAGAGCTCGTAGTGCTCGAGCGCGCATGCGGGATCACGCAGGTAGAGATCGCAGAGGATCCCGAGGTTCCTACGGGCGAAGTGGAATTCCGGATGCACTCCGAGTGCCTCCTGGTAGCTGGCACGCGCCTGCTCGAATCGACCGGCGCGCCGATGAACGATGCCCAGCTCGTTCCAGGCGACCGGGTGACGTGGATTGAGGGCGATCGCTCTCTCGAGGCTCTCTGCGGCCGGCCCGAGATCTCCTGCGCCCGCATGGGCGATCCCCAGGTTCACATGGACCGCGGTCGCGCCGGGCTCCTTCTCGGCGAGCGGGCTCAACAGCTCGATCGCCTCGCCATATCGCTCCTTCTCGATGGCCTCCACCGCGCGCTCGAAGTCGGCTCGGGCGCCGAGTCCCAATCGATCGCCCTCCGTGATCGAGAACCCGACCTCCTCGACGACGACCCGAGGCTCGAGCCGCCCCGACGTCGGCGCCGCGCAGCCACTGCCGAGCGCGCCCTGAAGAAGGCAGAGCACGGCCACGAGCGTCGACGGGGCGCGGCGACCGTGAGCATCAGGGGATCCGTGCATCGGCCGCCTCTCCCGTTCCGGTCGCGCTCGCCTCGGCATCGAGCTCCACTCGCTCGGCCGTCGACTCCGCCTCCTCGTCCGACGGCGCCGAGTCTTCTCCCTTCTCCTCCATGCCGAGCACACTCGCCGCTTCGGCCGCTTCGGGCACTTCGCGCATTTCGGCCGCTTCCTGCGCGCCGGCCGCTTCGGCCGCTCTCGCCGCTCTCGCCGCTCTCGCGGGGACGCGGTAGACGTGGGTCTCCGCCGAGACGAGAGGCCCCGCGCTGGTCTCGAGCTTCGCGTAGCGTCCGGGCATCGTGATCGCGAGCTCGGCCAGACTCTTCTCGATCCAGCCGTT
>CAYXLY010000300.1:0-5974 GCA_964466005.1 uncultured Spirochaetaceae bacterium
CTCCGATGCGCCCGAGCTGCGCTGCCCCTGCTGCGAGTGCTGGATGACGCCGCGCGCGGTCGGGGGCATCGAGATCCAGGAATGCCCGAAATGCTTCGGCCTGTGGGCACCCGAGGATCGCTTCGATGCCCTCGTGGATCGGGCGACGAAGGCCGCTCGGGAGCGGGATCAGCCGGGCGGATCCTTCACGCCCCGCGTCGACGGGGGCAACCCGGCCCGCAGCCAGGTCGTGTATCGGCGCTGTCCCGCCTGCGACGCGTTGATGGCCCGGCGGAACTTCCAGAAGCGATCGGGCGTGATCGTCGATCGCTGTCACGATCACGGCACCTGGCTCGACGCGCACGAGCTCGAGCGGATCGCCGGCTTCGTGCTCTCGGGCCGCGCGTCCGAGGCGAGGCGCCTCGAGACCTCGGCCGCCGCGGCCCGAGAGAGGGCGGCGGCGCGCGCGGCGGCGGCCCGCATCGGCTCGCCCCCGCTCGAGCGCGAGCGCGTGGGCTCCGTGTTCTCGACCCGGCGCGAGCGATCGCCGGTGGAGACGATCTTCGACCTGCTGAGCACGCTCCTGACCTGATTCATCGATCGCCTCGAGGAGCCCGTCGCCGATCGTGCGGGGGGATCGACCGGGGACTCCAGAGAGCGGCCTCTTCATCGGACCGCTCGCCCGAGAGGAACAAGAGGAATGGGACTCTTCGACAAGCTTCGCGCCGAGCTGATCGACATCATCGAGTGGATCGACGACAGCCAGCACACGTTGGTCTGGCGCTTTCCGCGCTTCCACAACCAGATCAAGTACGGGGCACAGCTGATCGTGCGCCCCGGCCAGACGGCCGTCTTCGTCCATCGGGGCCGCATCGCGGACGTGTTCGGGCCCGGCCACTACGCGCTCGAGACGAAGAACCTGCCCGTGCTGTCGACGCTCATGGGCTGGATGCACGGGTTCGACAGCCCCTTCAAGGCCGAGGTCTACTTCGTCAGCACGCGCCAGCTGACCGACCTGAAATGGGGCACGCCGAATCCGGTCCCGTTGCGGGACGCCGACTTCGGCCCGGTTCGCGTGCGCGCCTTCGGGACCTACACGCTGCGCGCGATCGATCCGGCGCGGCTGCTCTCGGAGCTCGTCGGGACCGACGGGATCTTCGAGGCGGAGGAGGTCTCCTCGCTCCTGCGCTCCATCATCAGCATGACCTTCGCCGACGTCGTCGCGAGCTCCGGGATCAGCGTCCTCGATCTGGCCCAGAGCTACGGGTCGCTCTCCGAGACGCTGCGCCGGGAGGTCGTCGAGCGGATCGACGACGAGTACGGGCTCGAGATCCCGCAGCTCTACATCGTGAACGTCTCGGTCCCGGCCGAGGTCGAGCGGGCGCTCGATGCGCGCGCGAGCATGAGCGCGATCGGCGACATGGGCGCCTTCCAGGCCTATCAGCTCGGGAACGCCATGCCCGAGGCGGCTGCCAACCCGGCCGGTGGGCTCGCCGGGGCCGGCGTCGGGCTCGGGATGGGCATGGCGATGACGAACGCGATGGGCGGAATGATGCCGGGACAGGGCGGGGCTCCCGCCGGTCCCGCCTCTCCTCCGCCGGTGCCCAGCGTGGCCTGGCATGTGGCGGAGGCCGGTGAGTCGGTCGGCCCGTTCAGCGCCTCGCAGCTCGCCCAGGCGGTCGCGGCCGGGCGGGTGACGCGGGAGACGCTGGTCTGGTCCGCCGGGATGGCGAGCTGGCAGGCTGCCGGCGAGGTCGAGGCCCTCTCCGGTCTCTTCGCCCCGGCGCCCCCGCCGATCCCGGGCGCCTGAGGCTTCCGTCCCACCGGCGAGCCGGAGGCCGGGCGACCCGTCGGACGACGAACACGGCGACGAGCCGGGCGGCCAGCAGGGCGACTAGCAGGGCGGGCCGACCTTCTCGCACCAGGACTCGTAGTCGTCGAAGCCCACGGCCCGCTGGCGGTCGGCGACCTTCCGCCGGAGGCTCTCGGCGGCCTCCGGAGAGGGCGGCTGAGCGGCGGAGAGGGTCTCGCTGATCCGGTCGGCGAGCGCGGCGGCCGCATCGGCCGCGGCGTCCGGCTTGGCCCGACGTCCGTGCTCGGGGTCTTCGTCGCCGACCCCGAGATAGGCCTCGATCGCCTCCTGGCTGACGTGGGTCGCGTGCTTGCGGGAGGCGACGATGTTGCCCTTGCCCGTGACGACGTTGCCGACGGAGAACACGGTCGGGTAGCCCTCGAGTCGGCCGACGTCCCAGTCCTTGAAGTCGAAGAGCTCGCCCTTCATCTCGATGCCCGAGATCGGCTCGGGGATGCTGCCGATCGAGCTGATCACGGCCGGGCCGCGGCGATCGAAGGTCTCGTCGGTCAGGACCACCCGGCCGTCCTCGATCCGCGTTCGACGGAAGCGGAGCCCGACGAGACGGCCCTCCTCGACCAGGAGACCGTCGGGCGCGCAGAGGGGCTCGACGGAGAAGCGATATTTGTCCATCGCCTTCTCGAGCATGCGACGGCGGCCTGCCTCGACCTTGGCCCTGCGCGCCTCGTCGGCGCCTTCGGGCATCTCCATCAGCGGCATGTCCTCGATTCGACGACGGTAGAAGATGGTCGCTCCCTCGAGGCCGAGATCCTCCCATTCGAGGTCGTGGGCTGCGAGGATCTTCGGGATGCCCTTGACCTCGAGCTCGAGCAGGGTCGTCTGGATGCCGCGCTCCGCGAGCTTCTCCAGCGTGAGCTCCAGCGTATGGATCTTCGCCACGTCGATCGACGCGAGTCCGCCGCCGATGATCAGGGCGCCGTCATGCACGATATAGGACGCGTCCTCGAGGTCGCCCCGCTCCGCGTGGTTGAAGGCGATCACGAAGGGGTTCTGGTAGACGAGTCCGCGCCCGACGTACTCCTCGGCTCCGGCGAGAGGGAGGGGGCGATCCCGCCAGGCGCCGTTGGCGAGCACGACGGCCGAGAAGCCCCACTCGCTGACGAGCTCCCGGAAATCGATGTCCCGCCCGATCCGCGTGCTCGGGACGAAGGCGACCCCGGCCTTCGAGAGCTTCTCGTCGATCGCGCGGTACTCCTTCTGGCGCAGGGCCTCGTGCCAGCGCGGGAGGCCGTCCTCGATCTTTCCGTAGGGGCGGATGTTCTGCTCGAAGACGGTGACCGAGACGCCTCGATCCGCCAGTCGGCTCGCGACCTCGGCGCCCGCGGTGGCGCCTCCGATGACCGCGACCTGATGTCCCTGGGATGCATTTGCCATGGCGATCAGTTTGGCAGCTTGGCGCAGGGCCGACAACGCGGAATCCGTCGGGCGCGGGGCGGGGCTCATCCGGGCGGAAGAGGGTAGACTCGCGGCGAGGGCCTGTAGCTCAGTGGTTAGAGCAACCGGCTCATAACCGGATGGTCCCTGGTTCGAGTCCAGGCGGGCCCACCCTCCCCTCAGCGCCTCGTCCTCCGTCCAGTCTGTCTCTCCTGCCCCCCTGGCCCCCGTCTCCTCGGATGGCTCCCCCGTCTTCCTCGTCACAGGCTCTACCCGGATCGCCGAGCTCCTGGCCCTTCGACTCGCCGGCTCTCCGGTCGTCGCCTCCAGAGACGCTCGCCAGAACGTCGATGAAGCCGAAGGATCGACATTGAAAAAGTCGAAGGATCGGCGAAAGAGAAAGGGCCCATTTCGAATCGGATTCCGAGTCGAAATGGGCCCTGGGATCAGCCAGAGTGCGTCCTGTCTGGTCCCGCACGAACACTCAAGGGAGAAGGGCTCGAGCTGCGGCTGCTCTCACCCTGTGACGAACGTATCACAGGATCGCGAAAGCACAATCAGGTCGGATGGATGAGCAGGGAGTTGCGTCGATCGAGGCTCACCGCTCCGGCGCCAGCCTCTTCATCTCGACCAGCTCCTCCTGAGCCTCCGCCCGGGGGCTGCGCAGGATGAAGACGTTCTTGCTCGCATAGCCCTCGGGCCGGCCGCCGATCTCGAGCTCCCGGGGTGGAGGGGTCAGGCCCCGCCCCTGGTCCTCCAGCCGGACGGCGATCTTGAGAAAGACCGTCTCCCCGGGCTCGAGCTGGAACTCGTGCTCGTTCCATCCCCAGGCGAGGAAGGAGTAGCTCCGCATGCCGACCCGGAGTCGATGGCGACCCGCGGCCAGCTCGATCGTCTCGTACTCGCCGTCCCGGAGCCCTCCGATGGCGATTCCGTCGAGGCGGACGCGCACGACCGAGAGCGTCGAGCGGGGATCCGATCGATAGACGTAGACGCGGCCGCGATTCGGGGGAGGCTCCGGCGCCCAGCGGAAATCGGGACCGGTCGGCTCGCTCGCGCAGCCCGATCCGAGAGCCGAAGCGAAGAGGGCCCAGAGCAGGAGCGGGAGCGTGCGTCGGTGTCGAGGCCGACCGCGGGCGGGCGCGCTGCGGGGCCGGCCTGGGGCGGATCCGCTCGGGCCGAGCGGTGCGCGGGGGCCATCCCGATTCGGCCCTGGCGCGGGGCTGGCCTCGAGGGCGGTCACTGCAGGCATGGCAGGCACTCCGGGCATGGACGGAGCCTAGCGGGCTGGGACCGACTCGGCTCCCCGAGGGCCTCCCGCGCCCATGATTCGCCGGGGCGGGATGGGCGACCTCGCAGGGGGCGGATCGGATCGCGCCGGATCGTCCGTGCAGCGGCTACGCTACGCTGCCTTCTCATCGAGCCTGGGCGGCTCGGCGACGCCCGCGAGGCGTCTCCGAATCCGACGGGCCGGGCCGTGAGCGAAGTGCGACGCATGCGCAAGGACAAGGATCGCTACTGGGATTGCCTCGACCAGGCGATGGAAGCCTCCCATGGCGGCCGCCTCGAGGAAGCCCTCGCGTGGCTCGACGAGGCGCTTCGCGTGCATCCCGAGGGTGCCGAGGCTCATAACGGCCGGGGCGAGATCCTCTGGGACGATGGCCGCATCGACGAGGCCCTGATCGAGTTCGACCGGGCGATCGAGGCGGACGGAAAGTTCACGGCCGCCCATCTCAATCGGATCGAGCTCATGATCGAGGATCTCGGCGAGTTCGGCGCCGCCGTGCGGTCGGCCGACGAGCTCCTCTCGGGACAGCCGCGTCTGCCGCGACCCGATCGGACGTTGCAGGCCGAGGTCTACTACCTGAAGAGCAAGGCGCTCTTCTACCAGGACGATCTCGAGGGCGCGCTCTTCCTGGTGCGTCGAGCGGCGAAGTCGGGGAGCGAGCTCGGCCTCTACCACGCCTTCGAGGGCCAGATCCTCTTCGAGCTCGGCGACTACGCCGAGGCCCGACGCGTGCTCGAGCGGGGCGTTGCGATGGATCCGGAGTCGGCGCATACGGTCTACCATCTGGGCCTCGTGCTCGAGCGGCTCGAGAGCGAGGGCGACGAGACCGGGGCGCCGGGCGTGGGGATCGAGACCGCGGCGCAGGCCTTCAGCCGGGCGAACGCGCTCGACCCGCAATCCTTTCCGGTGCCCGCTCCGCTCGACGAGGCGGTCTTCGCGCGAGCCGTCGACGAGGCGATCGCCAACCTCCCCCGCTCGATCCGGGAGCGTGTGGAGGGCGTCAGCCTGATCATCGAGGACTTCCCGAGTCGCGAGATCGTCCGCAAGGAGCGTGTCTCTCCGCAGACGCTCGGGCTCTTCCTGGGCGTGCCCCGGACCGAGGCGCTCGTGACGGAGCAGCCCCTCGATCTCGATCGGATCCTGCTCTTCCAGCGCAATCTCGAGAAGATCTGTCAGGACGAGGACGATCTCGTCGAGCAGATCCAGATCACGGTCCGCCACGAGGTCGGCCACTACCTCGGCCTCGACGAAGACGATCTCGAACGGCTCGGTCTGGCGTGAGCGCCCGGTCGGAAGCCCTGCCGGCGGAGCTGCTCCGCACGCTTCGCGGGATCGTCGGTCCGGCCCACTGTCTCGTGCGGGAGGGAGAGCTCTTCGCCTACGAGTGCGATGGGCTGACCCTCGAGCCGCAGCGCCCGCTGGCGGTCCTGCTGCCTTCGACGACCGAGGAGGTCGCCGGG
>CAYXLY010000301.1:0-5945 GCA_964466005.1 uncultured Spirochaetaceae bacterium
CTCGGCTGCAGCAGCCCTGGGCTTCCTGGGAGCCGTCGCGTTGGCGGGCCGGGAGGGAATCGGCCGCAGCAGCCCGATCCCGGCTCCGCTCTTCGTCTTTCTCTACCTGCTCGCGGTGCTGGGCCTGCTCGCGTTCGGCGTCTGGGCCGCCGGACATGCCGAGGCGGACTTCGGCCGGCCGGATGACGGTCGGATCGTCATCGACGAGGTCGTGGGTCAGCTCGTGACGCTCGGCCCGCTCCTGCTCGGTCTTCCGACGAGCGATTTTTTTTCGATGTTCCTGGCCGTCGTGACCGGATTCGTCCTGTTCAGGCTGTTCGATGTCTGGAAGCCGGGGGCGGTCCGATGGGCGGAGCGTCGCTTCGAAGGAGGCCTGGGAGTCATGCTGGACGACGTCGTGGCGGGTCTGTACGCCGCCGTGTGCCTGCTCGCACTCGGCGGGCTGCTCCAGGGCATCTTCGGCGGCGCCCCGATATGAACGTCGAGATCATCACGATCGGCGATGAGATCCTGCGAGGGGAGATCGTCGACTCGAACAAGGCGCGAATCGCTCAGCGACTCCTGCTCCTCGATCTCGATTGCCGCCATCAGATCTCCGTCCTCGACGACCCGGAGGACATGCGGGATGCCTTTCTCCGCGCCTCGCAGCGGAGCGACCTCGTGCTGGTCTCCGGAGGGCTGGGGCCCACGCGCGACGACCTGACGACCGAGGTGCTGGCGCGGACCTTCGAGCGGGAGCGGGTCCTCGATGCCGCCTCGCTCGAGGCGATTCGCGCCTTCTTTGCGCGAGTCGGTCGCGAGATGGCGGAGGTGAATCGGAAGCAGGCCCTCTTTCCGGCGGGCGCGGAGGTGCTGCCGAATCCGATCGGAACGGCGCCGGGATTCATGCTGAAGACCGACCGGGCCGTCTTCTTCTCGATGCCGGGTGTGCCTCGCGAGCTCGATCTCATGATGGACGAGCAGGTCCTGCCTCGAATCGGGGTCCTGCTCGGGAAGGCGGAATCCGACGCTCGGCAGGGCGAGCGACGGGTCGTGCGGGCGGCCCTGCTGCGGACCTTCGGGCTCGGAGAATCGACGCTCGAGGCCGAGCTCGCCGATCTGGCCCGAAAGGGAGACGTCGATCTCGGATTTCGGACGAGCTTCCCGGACAACATCCTGAGACCGGTCGCGCGGGCCAGGACGGCGGAGGAGGCGGATGCCCGGATCGCCCAGGTGGTCGCGGCGATCCGGAATCGACTCGGTCCCGTCGTCTACGGGGAGGGCGAGGACTCGATGGAGAGTGTCGTCGGGGCGATGCTCGCCGAGTGCGGGGCGACCGTCGCCACGGCCGAGTCCTGTACGGGCGGTCTGATTGCGGAGAGGATCACCGACGTGCCCGGCTCCTCGGCCTATTTTCGAGGCGGCGTGGTCGCCTACTCCAACGAGGCCAAGGCCGCATTGCTCGACGTGCCCATGGAGATGATCCGGTCCGAGGGCGCGGTCTCCGAGGCCGTCGTTCGGGAGATGGCCGAGAGCGCGCTGGCTCGGTTCGGAGCCGAGTTCGCGGTGGCGACCTCGGGGATCTCGGGTCCGGAGGGGGGGACGCCGGAGAAGCCGGTTGGGCTCGTCTGGATCGCGCTCGCTCGAAGACGAAGCCCGAGCGGAGCGAGGAGCGGAGGGCCGGAGCCCGCGAAGGTCTCGATTCATGCCGACTCCTTCGTCTTTCCCGTGGACCGGACCCGTCATCGGTTGCTCACGGCCCAGGTCGCGCTCGACTGGATCCGCAGGAGCCTGCTCGGAGCCGAGCTGATCGGCCCCAGTCTCCTGCGCCGGGGAGGGGGGTCGACTCCAGGGGCCGCCTAGCCTCCGGCTCTTCGATTCGAAAGGCGGGGGAAGCAGGTCGCGAGGAGGGAGCGGCACGAGAGCAGGCCGGAAGCAATCGACCGTCATGGAGAGCAGCGGGGAGCGGAGCGAGCGAGCCGACGCGAGAGAGATCCGGCGAGAGAGATCCGGCGAGAGAGAACGAGAGACAGGGACGCAGAGAGACCGGGACGAAGAGAAAGAAAGAGAGAAGGGAGGGTCTGGAAGATGGCAGCAAGAGGAAAGGCGACGGCAGCGCCCAAGGCGCGGGTCGAACGAGGCGGAGTGGCGGACGACGGCAAGGCGAAGGCGATCGAGCTCGCCGTCTCGAGCATCGAGAAGCAGTTCGGAAAGGGCGCGATCACGAAGATGACCGAGGACGCGGTCGATCGGGAGACTCCCTATTTCTCGAGTGGAGGTCCGAGCCTCGACATCGCTCTCGGGATCGGAGGCTATCCGCGCGGACGGGTCGTCGAGATCTACGGCCCGGAGTCGAGCGGCAAGACGACCCTGACCCTTCATGCGATCGCCGAGGTCCAGAAGAAGGGCGGCGTGGCGGCCTTCATCGACGCCGAGCACGCATTGGACGTGAACTATGCGCGACGCCTCGGCGTGAACGTCGAGGAGCTGCTGGTCTCTCAGCCCGATACGGGTGAAGAGGCGCTCGAGATCGCGGACGTCCTGCTTCGCTCGGGTGCGATCGACCTGGTCGTCGTCGACTCGGTCGCGGCCCTGGTTCCGCGTGCCGAGATCGAAGGCGAGATGGGGGATACCCATGTCGGCCTGCAAGCGCGCCTGATGAGTCAGGCCTTGCGCAAGCTGACGGGGACGGTCTCGAAGTCGGGAGCCACCGTGATCTTCATCAACCAGATCCGGATGAAGATCGGCGTCATGTTCGGCAGTCCCGAGACGACCACGGGGGGGAATGCGCTGAAGTTCTACTCCTCGGTGCGTATCGACGTCCGGCGGATCGCGGCGATCAAGGAGGGCGACGAGGTCGTCGGCAACCGGACTCGCGTGAAGATCGTGAAGAACAAGGTGGCTCCGCCTTTCCGACAGGCGGAGTTCGACATCATCTACAACGAGGGCATCTCGCGGGAAGGCGACCTCATCGATCTCGGCGTCGAGGAGGGAATCGTCGAGAAGAGCGGCTCCTGGTACTCCTATGGAGACGAGCGGATCGGCCAGGGACGCGAGAAGGCGAGGGCCTTCCTCAAGGAGAATCCCGACGTCTGCAACCGCCTGGCGGAGGAGGTCTATCTGGCGAAGGGGCTGAAGCTGGCGGTGCCTGCCGCCGGGCTCATGCCAGAGGAGGAGGGTCCCGAGCCGACGGGCGAGCCCCTGGCCGACGGCGTCGAAGGCGAGTGAGAGAATCCTCTCGGGTGCCTTGGCTCGAGATGCGTTCGAGCCCCTCGATCCGTGCGGTCGCATCCGGGATGGGATGAGCGCGGCCGAGTCGCCTCCCGAGAGCATGCGGAGCGCCACCCATCGAGGCCGGGCAGGGATTCGTCGCAGGTCCTGCCCGGCCTCCTCGTCCCTGCCCGGCTTTCTCGTCTCGAAGCCCCCGAATCCGCGCCTTCTTGCCTGCTCGTGAGGTCGGGCAGGCGGCTCCCCGCTCCGTGCCCATCCGGCTTCCGCTCGGCTCAAGCGAGCCCCTCGAATGGACGAAACGGGGATGAGCGGTACCGCCCGCAATCCGGATGATCAGGCGGTGACGGGGACTCTCGGGGCATATCATGGAACTCAACGAGATCTTGAAGGTCGCCATCAAGGGCGGAGCATCCGACATCCACCTGAAGTCGGGCCTGCCTCCGATGTTCCGCGTCGACGGCGCGTTGGTGCCCCTGAAGAACGGCGAACGGGTTCTGCCCGACGAGCTTCAGACGATCGCCTTCTCCATGATGAATCCCGTCCAGAGGGCTCGTTTCGACGAGCATCGCGAGGCCGACCTCGCCTACGGAATTCCCGGCCTCGGGCGTTTTCGCGTGAACGTCTTCCAGCAGCGGGGCACCGTCGGCATCGTCTTCCGGGTGATCCCCTTCGGCGTCAAGACGATCGATCAGCTCTTCCTCCCGAAGGTGATCGAGAAGATCGCCGCAGAACATCGCGGCCTGGTGCTCGTGACGGGAACGACGGGATCGGGCAAGTCGACCACCCTCGCGGCGATGATCGAGCACATCAACTCCCAGCGCACCAGCCACATCATGACGATCGAGGATCCGATCGAGTTCCTGGTGCGCGACCGACGGTCGATCGTCAACCAGCGTGAGATCGGCGTCGACACCCACTCCTTCTCCGCTGCCCTGCGCGCCGCACTCCGACAGGATCCCGACGTGATCCTGGTCGGCGAGATGAGGGATTTCGAGACGATCGAGACCGCGCTCACGGCGGCGGAGACGGGCCATCTCGTGATGAGCACGCTCCATACCCTGGATGCGACCGAGACGATCAACCGCATCATCTCGGTCTTCCCGCCCTATCAGCAGAAGCAGGTCCGGCTGCAGCTCTCGACGATCCTCAAGGCCGTGATCAGCCAGCGTCTGGTTCCGCGCGCCGACGGAAAGGGGCGGGTCCCCGCACTCGAGGTGCTCGTCTCGACCGGCTTCACGCGAGAGCTGATCGGCGACAAGGATCGCACGAAGGAGCTGCCCGAGGCGATCGCCAAGGGCCACACCACCTATGGCATGCAGACCTTCGATCAGTCGCTGATGAGCCACGTCAAGGCAGGCCTCGTGTCCTACGAGGAGGCTCTCAAGCACGTCTCGAATCCCGACGACTTCGCCCTTCGCTTCCGCGGTATCGCCTCCACCTCGGACTCCGAGTGGAGCGATTTCGCCGGATCGGGCGAAGGAGCGAATGACGAGAAGCCCGACGACGGTGACTCGCTGCTCGATTCCGACGACTTCAACATCGACCGCTTCTAGAAGCATCTCATCCCCGTGCCCACTCGGTGGGGGTCGATGAGAGGTCGTCTCGCCGCGTCGAGGCGCTCCTCGCTTCTCCGACGCACGGCGGTTCCTTCCCGATCCGCCCGGCCTCTTCTCGACCCGACCGACCCGTGCCTGGCTCGACCGGATTCCGCTTCGGGCTGCTAGGCTCTTCGCATCAGAGGGCAGAAGTCCCTCGGTCAGGAGACCCTGCGGCAGGGGCGTCGGAGGCTGCGCGGGGGAAGGAGAACGACGTGGGAAGCGGTACGGCAAGCGGCCCGACGAGCGGCTCGGTGGATCCGGATCGCTTGAAGGAGTACAGCCTCCGTCTCTTCGGATACATGAATGGCGCCACGGTCTCGATGATGGTCTGCCTCGGAGACCGTCTGGGGCTCTATGCCGCGCTCGCGGAGCTCGGTGAGGCCTCGAGCTCGGAGCTCGCGGCGCGGACGAAGCTCGACGAGCGCTGGGTGCGCGAGTGGCTCTACGGTCAAGGCGCAAGCGGTCTGCTGGAGACGAGCGCCGGCGAGCGCTTCTCCCTGTCTCCGGAGGCCCTGGCGGTGCTCGTCGACGAGACGCATCCGGCCAACGGCATCGGCATGCTCTCCCAGGTCCCGGATCTGGCTCGCACGCTCGATCGCCTGCCGGAGGCCTTTCGCACCGGAGTCGGGCTGCCCTACGACGAGCTCGGTCCCGAGGGTGCCCGGGGCATCGAGCGCGGGCTCGCTCCCTGGTTCCGGAGCCAGCTCGTGCCCGTGGCGCTACCGAAGGTGGAGGGCCTCGAGAAGGCCTTGCGCCGAGGGATCCGCGTCGCCGACGTCGGCTGCGGAGCCGGCGTGGCGCTGCTCGAGATCGCGAAGGCCTTTCCGGACTCCGAGCTTCATGGCTATGACATCTCTCGCCACGCCCTCGAGCGCGCCGAGGCGAATCGAGCGGAGGCCGGCGTGACGAACGTCTCCTTTCACGATGCGCGCGCCGACCCGCTTCCGGATGACCGCCGTTTCCAGCTCGTGACGACCTTCGATTGCCTTCACGACATGACGGATCCCCAGCGCGTGATCGGTCAGATCCGGGACGCACTCGCCGACGACGGCGTCTGGCTGGTGGCCGACATCAAGGCACAGCCGAGCTACGCGGAGAACGTCGAGCGCAACCCGATGGCCGCGATGATGTACGGCA
>CAYXLY010000302.1:0-5941 GCA_964466005.1 uncultured Spirochaetaceae bacterium
TGGTGGCCTATGGCGCCCGCATGAACTACACGAACCCCCGTCCCGACTGGGTCCTGGAGTACTGGCACGATCGCATCCGAAGGCTGCTGGAGGCATCGGTTCGCGATCGCCCTCTGCTGCCGAGCGACCGCACCGTCGACGTGCTCTTCCACGACTTCATGTCCGACGATCTCGCAACGGTCGAACGGATCTACGAGGTGGCGGGATTGCCGATGACGAACGAGGCCCGACGGCAGATCGCCGACTACCGGGCGGCCCATCCCCGCGGCAAGGAGGGAAGGGTCGTCTACGACCTGCGCAGCGACTTCGGGGTCGAGCCGGAGACCCTGCGCGAGGCCTTCGACTTCTACCGCGATCGATTCGACTTCCGCGTCGAGGTCGAGTGAGGCCGCGCTTCGCGGCATCCGGCCGCCTTTGGCCGACTCCCATCTCCCGACCGCTGACCCCGGACCGTCGGCTCCCTTCAGCCCCGACCGATGAGCTCGAAGGAGGGATCCCGCTCGTCCCGCGAGGCTCTCGGGCTGGTCTGCGCCCGATTCAGGGGGCTCGCACTCGACAGGTCGAGCAGGTGGATCCGGTGCGCGATGGCCCAGACCCGCCCGCGGCGCTCCCATCGATCGAGGTAGCGGCCCCGCCCGACGAGCTCCTGCTGACATCCCTCTGCGTCGGGTCGCGTCCAGAGCACCACCGTGACGTAGGCTTCGCTGGTCGCCCGGTCTCCGTCGAGCTCGATCAGCACGTTGGTGATCTGATGGGAATGACGCTCCATCGAAGCGTGGGCCTCCCAGACCCAGTCGACGAAGCCGTGACCGCTTCCCTCGTAGATGCCGTCGTAGCAGGCGGTCGCGTCCGGATGCCAGACCGCGTAGGCCATCTCCTTGTCCATCCGATCGAGACCGCGGCAATAGCGCGAGAGGACGTCGCGGATCGCCTGTCGATCGAGCAGGGACTGCAGGGCGGGATCGGTCAAGCCTCGCCTCCTCGACGCTCGAGCGCCGGCACCGCCGACGCCGGCAATCGCCCCTGATCCAGGAGCCACTGGAAGAGGTCTCGCAGCGTCCGGTCCGCGTCTCGCCAGGTGACCCCGAGCTCGGAGATCCGCGGTGAATCCCGCATGGGCCGCACGCGGGTCGCGATCTCGATCCCCTCTCCGGTCATGGGCATCCGACGGCCGGTCCATGCACCGACGAGATCCATGGATCGCGCAGCGATCCGCAGGGCCCAACCGGGCGCTCGGACCCGCGGAATCTTCGCCCCGGTGACCGCCTCGAGCAGACGCGTGAACTCGTCCCAGTCGTGGAAGTGGCCCCCGGCGGCGACCCTTCCCCGAACGCGAGCCTCCAGCATCCGCATCATCAAGAGCGCCAGGTCGCGCACGTCGACCATCTGGTTCCCCCCCTCGCTCTGCAGCGTGCCGCGCAGGAATGCCCGATAGGCCTTCACCGACTCGCTCATCCCGGGATCGTCCGGACCCACGACACCGCTCGGGTAGACGATCCCGACGGGAGCGCCCGCATCCTGGAGCGACCGGACGAATTGATCACAGTCGGCCTTGGAGCGCCCGTATCGGGTCCGCCCGCTCACCAGCGGCGAGTCGTCCTGCATGATCGCTCGCGGGTCGAAGATCGCCGTCATGCTCGAGACGAAGAGCGTCTCGAGACCCAGTTCGCAAGCGCCGCCGACCACGACACGGGTGCCCGCGAGGTTGGCGTCGAAGTCCGTTCCGCTCTTCGTGACCGAGACGGATGCGGCGGCGTGGACCGCCGCGTCGCAGCCCTCGAGCGCCCGCCTCGCGGCCAGCGGATCCGTCATGTCGCCCTGCACGAGATCCTTCGACGGGATGTCCAGGGGACCGAGGACCCCTTGCGCCTTCTCGAGGCTTCGCACGAGGGCGCGCACCGCGTGCCCCTCCGCGACCAGCCGAGCCGCGAGGTGGTAGCCGATGAAGCCCGTTGCGCCGGTGATGAGGACCTTCACGATGAGGGAATCCTGCGCGACGCCGAACGATCGGGCAAGGGGTCGACCTGCAGGGCGAAGCGGAGTCGCAGCGGAACGGCGAGCCGTCGAGGAGACGGGCTCCCCCGACGACGAGATCGCGTATGCTCACGGCAGGGGGAGTTCATCGGATGAGGAAAGGCCTTTGTGCGATCCGACGAGCGGGCGCCGGCTCGCCGGCATCGCGGATCGTCTTCATGGGCGGCCTGCTGGTCCTGATCGGCAGCGTCGGGATCGGCAGCGGCTCCGCCGCAGCCCGCGAGCTTCGTGAGGGCACGAGCCGACTGCAGACGGAGGCCGACGCGGCCTTCGAGCGTCCCTTCGCGACGACCGAATCCCGGGAGCCCTGCTCCGAGTACGCCCCCCTGCGGCGGCCCTTCTTCGGAGACACCCACGTCCACACGACCCATTCGCAGGACGCGAGCACTCAGGACACGCGAACGACACCACGCGATGCCTACCGATTCGCACGCGGCGAGCCGCTCGGGATCCAGCCCTGGGACGAGAACGGACGACCGCTCCGGACCGTCCAGCTCGATCGCCCCCTGGATTTCGCCATCGTGACGGACCACGCGAACCAGATCGGCGAGGTTCACGTCTGCAAGACTCCGGGACTCCCGGGACACGGATCGCTCGTCTGTCGTCTCTACCGAAGCTTTCCGCGAGTCGCCTTCTTCGTGATGAACGCCCGCTATACCGTCCAGGGCGAGCGTTGGGGCTTCTGCGGCGACGAGGCCGAGCATTGTCTGTCGGCGGCGAAGACCATCTGGGCGGATCATCGCAGCGCCGCCGAGGAGGCCTACGATCGAAGCAGCCGTTGCGAGTTCACGACCTTCATCGGCTACGAGTGGACCGCCAACGGCGATCTCGGCCATCTCCATCGCAACGTGATCTTTCGCAACGAGCGGGTTCCCGACCTGCCCATCAGCGTCATGGAGACCGGCTCGATCCCGATGAACCTCTGGAATCGCCTGGACGCGGAATGTCGCGACGGAAAGCCCGGCTGCGAGGCGCTGACCATCCCACACAACTCGAACTGGAGCAACGGCACCGCCTTCAGCTCCGCGATCGAGCTGCACGGCGAGATCCGCAGGGAGGAAGCGCCCCTTCGTCACCGCTACGACCGCCTCGTGGAGATCACGCAGCACAAGGGCGAGTCGGAGTGCGCCGTATGGCCCGGAGCGACCGACGAGGATTGCGGCTTCGAGAAGGCGGACGATCTCCACGGCCTGCCCTTCTCCGGGCCACCCACCCGTGAGCCCGTCGACTTCGTGCGGGACGCCCTCGGTCGGGGAATCGAGCTCGAGGACGACCTCGGCGTCAATCCCCTCAAGCTCGGGCTGATCGGGAGCACGGACACCCATCTCGGAACGCCCGGGCTGGTCGCGGAGCGGGACTTTCCCGGCCATGGCGGCGCCGGCAAGCCCTCCGCCGACGGGCTGCCGGTCGGGTTGTCGGAATACCTGCAGCTCAATCCCGGCGGACTCGCCGTTCTCTGGGCCGAGGAGAACAGCCGAGACGCGCTCTTCGCGTCCATGCTGCGTCGCGAAGCCTATGGGACGAGCGGCACTCGGCCGATCCTTCGGCTCTTCGGCGGCTGGGAGTACGCCTCCGAGGCATGCGACGCGCCGGACCCTGCGATCCCCGGTTATGCGGGGGGCGTCCCGATGGGCAGCGACCTGCCTCCTGCGCCCCGGGCATCGACGGCGCCCGTCTTCCTCGTCGCCGCGTCGCGGGATCCCGGACCCGAGGCGGGGGCTCTCGAGCGTCTCGAAATCGTGAAGGGCTGGGTCGAGGGAGACGAGCGCCACGAGAAGGTGGTGCTCGTGGCGGGGGGCCCGAACGGGTCGACGGTCGATCCGTCGACGTGCGAGCGGCGCGGTCGAGGCAAGGCGGAGCTCTGCAGCGTATGGCGCGATCCCGACTTCGATGCGAACGAGCCTGCATTCTACTATGCGCGGCTGATCGAGGACCCCAGCTGCCGCTGGAGTCAGTGGGCCTGCGTCGACGCGGGAGTCGATTGCAGCGACCCGTCCACGATCACGGAAGGCTACGCCCCCTGCTGTGCGCCGGAGCATCGCCGGGTCATCCAGGAGCGCGCCTGGAGCTCTCCGATCTGGTACGCCCCCCACCCCCGGCCGACTGGATCGGCCGACTGAGATCAGTCGGAGAGCGATTCGTTCTCGCTGCGCGGGATCGGTACGCCCAGGAGCAGCAGTCCACCCAGGGTGACCCACGCCATCTGGAGGACAAAGCCGCTCTGATAATGGCCCGTGGCGTTCAGCAGGAGATTGCTCACGACCGAGGCCGCCGCCATCAGGGGGACCGCCACCAGTCCCCCCAGTCCCTGCGCGCGACCGAAATTCGCTCGGCCGAAGCAGAGTCCGACCACGACCCCCTGAAGAGGCGCAGCGCCCCCGATCCCCAGACCGTAGATCGCGCCCGTCACGAGGAAGAGCCCGTAGGTGGGCTCCAGATAGAGCATCGCCCAGACCCCCACGTTGAGAGCCGCGACGAACACGATCGAACGTCTGGGCGGGAGCAGGTCCGCCAGCGCTCCAATCGCGAGCTTGCCCAGCAACGAGAAGGGCACCATGGCCGCGAAGAAGAGGTTCGCCTCCTGACCGCTGAAGCCGAGATCCTTGCCGAAGGGCACGAGGATCCCGAGGAGCACGATCGGCGAGGTCAGGATCAGCCCGAAGCCGATGGCCACCTGCCAGAGTCGGGGATCGCGCGCCAGCTCGCCCGTTCCGAGCATTCCCGCCGAAGGACTCTCGACGATCGCCTCCCCTTCCGTCGATCGCGTCCCGTCGGGACGCTGGCCGACGTCCTCCGGACGACCGATCGTCCAGATCCCGAAGAGCGGGACGCAGACGCCGAGGGTCCCGACGCCGAAGAGCAGGAGCGTCTGCCGCCAGCCGAGCTGCTGGATCAGGTACTCCGCCGACGCAGGAGCCAGATAGCTCGCGACCGTCGCGCCCGCGACGGTGACCCCGAGTGCGAGCCCACGTCGTTGGACGAACCAGCTCGCGACGAGCGCCATCGAGGGCATCATGCCGAAGAGGCCGACGCCCACGCAGACGAGGCCCCCGAAGAGCCAGGCGGCCTGCCAGAGCGTCTCTGCCCAGGCGAGCGCGATCAGACCGACCCCCGAGACGAGAGCCCCGATCGTCATCAGCCAGCGCGCTCTTCCGAGGTCGAGCGCACGCCCGACGAAGGGACCCAGCAGGCCCATGAGCAGGATCGCGATCGGGATCCCCAGACCGATCGTGCCCCGAGGCACACCGAAGGCCTCGCTCAGGGGGATGATGAAGTTGCCGAAGGGCGAGAGCGTGATCGAGCTGGCGACGCCCTGCGCCACGAAGGCGATGCCGACCATCCGCCAGCCGAGGAAGGGACGCGCCGAGGGCGCTCCCCTCGCCTCCAGGGAGCCCGCCGTACCCGTCGCCATCGCTTCTCCTCGGCTCCCGGACTCAGAGGTCTCGGGCCGCCTGCATCAGATCCGGAACGTATCCGGCCGCGAAATTCGGGGGGGCGCCCATGTCCGGGTTCGATTCGCGCATCGCGCGGAACTTGAGCTCGAGGATGACCGCATAGCGTACGACCGCGAAGAGCTCGAACCAGGGAAGGTTCCGGATCGAGCGGCCCGTCGCCCGCTGCCAGCGATCGTAGATCTCCGCCGGAGTCGGCAGGCCCGGCAGCCTCTCGACGCCCAGGCCCTCGCTGTTGCACTTGTCGATCCAGACCCACCAGGCAAGGTCCGTCAGGGGATCGGACACGTTGGCCATCTCCCAGTCGAGGATGGCGACGGGCTCGATGTCCCGAAAGATCACGTTCCCCGGCCGCGAGTCACCCCAGCAGAGTGCCGGGGCCTCACTCTCCGGCGGGGTCGAAGCCAGCTGCTCCCAGCCCTCCAGAATCACCGGGTCGACGGTCTCCCTCAGAT
>CAYXLY010000303.1:0-5933 GCA_964466005.1 uncultured Spirochaetaceae bacterium
ATCCAGGGAGCCCGCGAGAACAACCTGCGCGACGTCGACGTCGAGATCCCGTTGGGCATCCTCACTGCCGTGACCGGCGTGTCGGGCGCGGGCAAGTCGACCCTGGTCAACGACATCCTCTACCCCGCCGCCGCGCGCGAGCTCGTGGGCGGCAGCGCCCGGGTGGGACGCCATCGTCGGATCTCCGGGCTGGGCGAGCTCGACAAGGTCATCGACATCGACCAGCGACCGATCGGCCGGACGCCCCGCAGCAACCCGGCGACCTACATCAAGGTCTTCGACGAGATCCGGCGCTTCTTCGCCGCGCTGCCCGAGAGCCGCGTCCATGGCTACGCGCCCGGTCGCTTCTCCTTCAACGTGAAGGGCGGGCGCTGCGAGGCCTGCGAGGGCGACGGCGTGCGCAAGATCGAGATGCATTTTCTCGCCGACGTCTTCGTGCGCTGCGAGGAGTGTCAGGGGAAACGCTTCAACGAGGCGACCCTCCGCGTCGAGTACAAGGGACACTCGATCTCGGACGTCCTGGACCTGACCGTGGTCGAGGCGACCGGGCTCTTCAGCGCCCATCCGAAGATCGTCGGCCCGCTCTCGCTCCTCGAGCGCGTCGGCCTCGACTATCTCCATCTCGGACAGCCCTCTCCCACGCTCTCGGGCGGCGAGGCCCAGCGCATCAAGCTCGCCCGCGAGCTCTCGAAGCGAGCGACCGGGCGGACGCTCTACATCCTCGACGAGCCCACCACGGGCCTCCACTTCGAGGACGTGCGCAAGCTGCTCGGCGTGCTCGATGCGCTCGTCGAGGCCGGCAACAGCGTGATCGTGATCGAGCACAACCTCGATGTGATCAAGACGGCCGACTGGATCGTCGATGTCGGACCGGAGGGGGGGCCCGAGGGCGGCGAGATCGTGGCCTGCGGAACGCCCGAGGAGATCGCCCGGATCCGTGGATCGCATACGGGCCGGGCGCTCCGTCCCCTGCTGAAGCCGAAGGCGAGCCGGACGAAGACGAAGACGTCCGCGACGAGCCGTCGAGCCCGGTAGTCGCGCGAGTCCCGCGCGTTCATCGAGCGGGGTTTTCTCGCCCCGCACGGGACTCGCGATCCCGGAACCGACGGCTCTTGCAGGGTGTCAGGGCCGGTTCGAGCTCGGCCCGAGAGCCGGTCTCCGGATCGCTTGGCCGTGGCGTCCGGGATCGGAATCGAAGCGGGGGCTGAGGTAGTCTGCCGCGGCCCCGGTCTCGGTCTCCAGAGGACCCGGTCTCGACCGGAAAGGCAATCCAGCCACACCAGAAGCGGCCCGACGCGCCGCACACGGGGGAATGATGAATCGATTCAAGCGCCACGGACTCGGAGGGCGCATCCCGCTCGTCCGCGGGAGCGGACTCGTCGTCGCGAGCGCTCTGGTCGTCGGAGCCTGCGTCCTCGCTGCCGGAAGCAGCTTCGCGCAAGCCACGCCCGAGACGGATGACGAGAAGGCCTTCTACTCCATTGGAGCGAGTCTGGCGCGCCAGCTCGAGATGGTGAAGCCGATCTCGGATCGGGAGCTCGATCTCCTCCTGCAGGGCATCCGAGATGCCGTCTCGGGACAGAAGCTCGCCATCGACCCGAACGAGGGCAATGCCCATGTGAAGAGCCTTCTCGAGGAGCGGCAGGCCAAGGCCCTGGCGGCCGAGAAGGCGGCCTCGAAGGCCTTTCTCGCCAAGGAGGCGGCTCGCAAGGGCGCGAAGACCACCGAGTCGGGCCTGATCTACACGGAGCTCGACGAGGGCAGCGGTCCCTCTCCGGAGGCGACCGACAAGGTGAGGGTGCATTACCACGGAACTCTCCGAGATGGAACGGTCTTCGACAGCTCCATCGACCGCGGCGAGCCGGCGGAATTTCCGTTGAACAAGGTCATCCCCTGCTGGACCGAGGGGGTGGCGCTCATGAAGACCGGTGGGAAGGCCCGTCTCGTCTGTCCCGCCGACATCGCCTACGGCGACCGGCGCGCCAACGGGCGGATCCCGCCGGGCTCGGCGCTGGCCTTCGAGGTCGAGCTGATCGAGATCGTCGAGTAGGCATGGTGCCCGCCTCAGCCCCGGCCGGGAAAGCGTCCTGACACGTCTCCCGGCCGGGCTGCGTCCTCTCTACCGGCTCGCGGCCCGCTACCGGCTCGCGGCCCGCTACCGGCTCGCGGCCCGCTACCGGCTCGCGGCCCGGGCTCTGCCTCTAGCTCGAGTCGGACCGGCCGCCGGATGAGCGCTGGCCTCGGATCTCCGCCATCCGCTCGTCGTCGACCCGACGCAGGGCCTGCTCCGGGTCGATTCCCAGACGTCGGGCGAGCCGGACCCAGTCCCGGATGCCCTCTCCGATCAGACGGATCAGGCTCTCGCGATCCGCGGTCCTGAGCGCATCGTGCTCGCGTCCAGCCTCCGACTCTCCAGCCCCCGGCCCGCGGCGGCCCGTCTCCCGCTCCAGGCGGCCATCGATCTTGGCGGAGCGGGCCAGCGCCGGGAGATTTCGGGGAACGCCCTCGAAGGGATCCGGAGCCCGCGAGTCCGAGCCGCCGGCCGCGGCGCGCTCCGCCCGCTTGATCGCCTCCCAGCTCGTGCGCTGCGCCTCGGCCGTCGCCGGGGTCTCGGCGCCCGCGAAGACGTGGGGGTGTCGTCGGACGAGCTTGTCCACGATCGCCTCGACGACCCCCGAGAACTCGAAGGCCCCCACCTCCTCCGCGAGCCGAGCCTGGAAGACGACCTGGAAGAGCAGATCGCCGAGCTCGTCGCGCAGCGACTCGAGATCACCGCGCGCGATCGCCTCGTCGACCTCGTAGGCCTCCTCGATCGTGTGGGGCGAGATCGAGGCGAAGTCCTGCTGTAGATCCCACGGGCATCCCCCTTCCGGGTCCCTGAGCCGCGCCATGATGTCGAGCAGAGTCTGGATGTCGGCCATCCGGCCAGTATACCCATCACCACGCCCCATATGAGAACGTGTTCGCGTTAAGAAAGGGGCTCGATGGTCGATTCCGGAAGGCATGCCGTGAAGGACGCCATCCCGGCGAGGAGGCCGATCCCTCCATGACCGAGCTCCCGCGTATCGCGCCGACTTCACCCTCGTCCTCCGTGCGACCCGTGCACGCGCCGGAGAGGAGCCGTCGCCACGACCGGAAGCGACGCGAACCGCCCGCGGACGACTCCCGAGACCGCTCCGACAGGGCGGAAGAAGAGCGCGAAGAAGAAGCACCCACCGAGAGCACCGAGGTCGACCCGACGTCCGGGACCGAGGACACAGAGCCTGCGTCCGGCCACCACGTCGACCTCCGCGTATAGGCCCCGCTTCGGCGCCGAGAGCCCGGACACGGGGGATCTCCCAACGGACAGGATCGTGCAGGTCCCCGGGGCGTGTCAGGCCCGGAGAGCCGGCTCGTCCGTCCAGGGCGAGGGGAAGCGCAGCCCCTCTCCGGCGGCCTAACGCCCCGGCACGCGAGCGATGTGCAGGATGGTCCAGCCTTCGGCGCCGCTCACGACCTGCGCGAGCTCTTCGTGCGCGAGCCCCTCTGCCTGCGTCGCCGAGCGCGCGCGCAGCGTGAGGATCCGGGTTCGGGGGCCCCCGATCTGCTTCATCCGGATCCGGAAATAGGGCAGGCTCTCCTCGGGCTCGGTCTTGGGCGGGGGCTCGAGCTCGCGGGAGCGCGGGAGGTCGGGCTCGGGCCGATCGGGCAGCGCCGTCTGCGGGCGGGCGATCGGAATCATCGCGGACGCGGAGCTCGAGCCGGCCGGG
Organism: uncultured Spirochaetaceae bacterium; assembly: GCA_964466005.1. Lineage (GTDB taxonomy): Bacteria > Myxococcota_A > UBA9160 > UBA9160 > UBA4427 > UBA4427. The sequence goes on from CAYXLY010000303.1 coordinate 3,750, forward strand.
GCGAGACGATCGAGCAGGGCGAGGAAGGCTCTCGACGGCTGCGAGACGATGCAGCCGACTCGCCGCAGGCGTGATCGGCCCGAGGCCCCATCGAAGGGGCGATCGTTCCAGACGATCGCGGAGACCGGGATCGCAGGCTGCCCCTCGCCCTGGGAGATGCGAAGACGGATCGGGTCGCCCTGCTCGAAGTGGAGATCGCCGACGACGGCGAGTCCACCCTCGGAGAGCGTCACGATGCGTCCTTGCTGCCGACGCCGTCCGGGCAGGACGACCTCGCAGACGAGCCTGCAGCGGGTCCTTCGGCGTCGCTTGATCCGACTCACGGCTCGGCCTCCCCTGGGTTCGAAGGCCGGTATCGACGCGATGGCGCTCTCAGAGTGTGCGCCGCGACACGACGGAGGCGCGGGAGCCCCGCTCAGGCGAGCGTCCCGCCGTCGACACGGATCTCTTCGCCGTTGATGTGGATCCCGTCCTCGCTGGCGAGCAGGGCGATCACGGCCGCCACCACCTCGGGGCCCCGTGGCCGTCCGAGCGACTGCGCCCGCTGCACGAGCCGGGAGTCCGCATCCTCCGGCAGCAGGCCATCGGTCATCATCGCCGTCTGGATCGAGCCGGGGTTGACCGCGTTGCAGCGCAGTCCGCGTCGACCGAACTCGACGGCCAGCGTGCGCGTGAGCGCGCTGACGCCGCCCTTGCTCGTGCCATAGGCCGCGCCATAGGCGAGCCCGCCGAGCGCCGAGGTCGAGGAGGTGTTCACGATGCTGCCTCGGCTCTCGAGCAGATGCGGCAGCGCCGCCTGACAGAACATGAAGGTGCCGACCAGGTTCACCTCGAGGACTCGCCGGAAGCGATCGACCGGGATCTTCTCGAAATGCTCGAGCAGCAGGATCCCTGCGATGTTGCAGAGCGTGTCGAGACGGCCGTGGCGATCGACGCTCGCCTGGATGCTGGCCTGGACCTGCGCCTCGTCCGTCACGTCGCAGAGCGAGTGACCGACCGAGGCGCCCTCCTGCTCGCAGAGCGATGCGGTCTCGGCCAGCCCCTCCTCGGCGATGTCGACGAGGTAGAGACCGGCCCCTTCGCGGGCGAGTCGGACCGCCGTCGCCCGACCGATCCCCGCGGCCGCACCGGTCACGAAGCCCACCTTGCCCTCGAAGCGTCTCATCCCATCCCCTTTCGATTCCCGGTCCTACGCGATCCCGGTCCGCCGCCCATCCCGACCGGGTGGGTCCGGGTCCGGGTCCGGCAGGCCGGCAGGCCGGCAGGCCGGCAGGCCGGAGCATCTCCCAGGCCGATGGCGGGGCGCAAGAGTCGCGCGGAGGAGACCCGACCTCTTCCGGCGTCTTCCGGCGTCCGATCCGCCGCCCGCTCCCGGCCCCGGACTGCCCTATCGTCTCGGACATCGACCCGGAGGCCGTCATGACGAAGCACATCACTTTCTGTCGAATCTGCGAAGCGACCTGTGGCCTCGAGGTCGAGACGGAGGCCGGACGCGTCGTCGCCATCCGTCCCGACCCGGACCATGTCGTCAGCCAGGGCTACGCCTGCGTGAAGGGCACTCGCTACGGTGCGACGCAACACAGCCCGGATCGACTGCTGCATCCGATCAAGCGCGTCGGCGATCGCTGGGAGGAGATCTCCTGGAGCCGGGCGTTGAGCGAGATCGCGGCGAAGTCGAAGGAGCTGATCGCCCGGCACGGGCCGCAGACCTTCGGCCACTTCGTGGGCTCTGCGGGCGGCGCGAACGTGTTGGCGCCGATGTTCCGCGGCGCGCTCTACGCCGGGATCGGCTCTCGACGCATGTACGGCACGGGCACCTGCGACACCATGAACAAGTTCCGGGTGAACGAGGACATGTACGGATCGCCGATGCGGCTCGCGCATCCCGACGTGAACCATACGCGGTTCATGATGATCCTCGGCGCGAATCCCGCGATCTCCGGGAACACGCTCTACCACCTCCCACGCGCCCGCAAGCGATTCGCGCAGATCGTGGAGCGCGGGGGACGCGTCGTCTTCCTGAACCCGCGTCGGATCGAGACCGCCGCCGCCGGCGAGCACCACTTCATCCGTCCGGACACGGATCTCTTCTTCCTGGCGGCCTTCGCGGCCGAGCTCATCCGGCTGGGCGCCGTCGATCGGGCTCGCGTCGATCGGTTCATGAAGAACTTCGAGTCGCTCGAG
>CAYXLY010000304.1:0-5923 GCA_964466005.1 uncultured Spirochaetaceae bacterium
GGGAGCCGAGAGCCGTCGAGATAGCGGGCGTTCATGAAGGTATCGAGCATGTCGGGATGCTCTGCCGGTCGGGCGCGGCGCTCGCGAACCACGTCCATGATGATCTCCTGGAGGCGAGCGCGAGCCCGGTCCCGTCTCTCGAAGACCTCGCCCGCGCCGTAGGGGTCGAGGATCGCCGCGGGTGAGATCGCCTGCTCGAGATCGTGATAGAGCAGGCCGAACTCGTCCGTGAGCTTCTCACGGAACTCGGTGCCCATCAGGCAGTGCGTCGACGTGCGGAGGACCAGCTGCTGGAGCTCGCGGTGGACGTCGATCTCGTCCTCGTCTCCCCAGCCCGCGACCCACTCCTGCACCTCCTCGGCGATGATCCGGGCGTACCCCTTCATCTTCGAAGCCCGCAGTGCGTTCGCCTGCATCTTCACCTGCTGACGCTCGATCGCCACCGGGGCGCCGTATTGGATCCCCTCTCCGAAGACCGGCACCATGTACTGATAAGGGGCGGACGCGGAGAGCTGTGAATCCGGCGCCCGGAACACGGCCTCGTGGGCATCCGGTCCGACCATCAGGACGTTGCGCATGCCGCCGAGATCGATCTCTGCCAGCTCCCCGCACTCCCTCCAGGCCCGCAACATGAAGTGCGCCGGATTCTCCAGGAACTCCTCGAAATGTCCCGTTCCGGGCTTCGCGCCGCTGACCTTTCGCGGACTGGCCTTCCGCGGCCTCGGATCACGCATCCTGCACTCCTCTCCGACTCTTCCAGCCGTTCTTCCGTCGCTCGCTCGACCGCCGGTCTACCGGGCCTCTCCGATCCTCCGGCCTGGCTGCGGAGGAGACGCTCTCCCTGCTTCGAGCCTGCGAGAGCTGCCGCAGACTCAGATGATCGGCCCCAGGAAGCCGGCCCAGAGGTCCAGGAGAGCCAGGGTCACGGCCCCCACGAAGCTCGCCTCCACCACGGTCCGACCGATCGTCCAGCGAGGCTCGCTCATCTCCTCGTCGAGGCGGTAGACGTTCGGGAAGCTCACGACGAAGTACAGGGCGTAGAAGACGGATCCCCAGCGAAGCATCCTCTCGAGATCGACGTACCAGACGTTGGCCGCCGAGGCCTCGGTGATGTAGAGACGGGTCTCCGCCCAGGCGAAGAAGAGGGCCGCCCCGACCACGAGGATCGCCCAGGCCAGCCTCTGCGCTCCGACCGACCACGCGAGCGTCATCGTGCGAATACGGCGCATGCAGACGATGGCGATCGTGTGATAGACGATGAAGAAGGCGACGGAGTTGAAATACATCCCGATCGGCACCTTCTGGAATCGGGCTGCGGCCGTCCGCTCCTCCGGTCCCACGAGCGCGGAGTCGAAGAAGAGAGTGACCTCCGGGAATCGATAGCGGAGTCCCAGGATCTCGAAGAAGTACTCCGTGTGGAAGTAGGTCGCGAAGAAGACCCACACGAACATGTAGAGATTGAACTTGAGCCAGTAGCTCTCGGACCAGTGCACGCCCGAATCGCGGCGGAGCCACGCGGGAAGGAGGAGGCAGTAGGGAACCCACATCGCCACGTTCTGGAAGACGTGCCAACCGGTCCCGACGTCGAGCCAGCCCATGCCCTGGATGACGGCGTTGTAGACCACGAAGACCGGAACGAAGCCGAGGAAGAGCTTCTCCGCCCAAGCCTTGTCGGGGTTGCGCGAGAGCCAATGAGGGGAGAGAGGGGAGACAGGAGAAGGCGAAGACGAAGAGGAAGAGGAAGAGGAAGAGGAAGAGCCGTTCAACCTGCCGTCCTCCGATCCGGGTGCCGCCCTCGGGCCCGGAGCGATCGCGCTTCCACCCGCCGAAGAGAGCCCCGAGCGCCCATCTTCCGATCTTAGACGGATTCCCCGCGGATTGTCCAGCAGCGTCGCGCAGGCTCCGTCCCGATCCATCCGAGCGCTTCCCGGCAGCGGGTCATCGCCCTCCGGCAGGCGGCCGACTGGCCTGTGTCCCGGCCGCGGCGAAGGACATGAGATCCCGGATCCGATGGCGCTCGTCGAGCGTCACCACCCACTCGGCACCTCCGAAGGACGGATCGAGCATCGACCGCGTGATCCGCTCGAAGTACTCGACGAAACGATCGACCTCCCTGGCTCCCCACTGCAGCGACCGGGGACGGGCCGACTCCTGCTCGAGCCGCCATCTCCGAACGGCCTCGAGCCCCGGGACACGCAGCAGGACCCGCTGATCGAGCTCGTCCCAGATCGCCGCGTACTCCGTCGCGAGCCTCTCGTTCACGAAGCGGCGCCAGCGCCCATCGGGATCGCGCTCCCGCTCCAGCCGGTTCAGGGGGTGGGCGAGCGCCTCTTCCGCGACCGATCGGGCCCCGACGCACCACCCCTCCAACACGACCAGATCGAAGGGCCCTCGGAGCCAGCGCGTCCCGACCCGGTCGTCGATCCCCTTGTCGAAGACCGGGATCTCTACGGCCGCTCCCGTTCCGACCCCGGAGAGCGCCCGCAGAGCCGCCTGGCAACGCTCCGTGTCGTGCGTGCCAGGAGGACCCCGGGTCTCCAGGAGAGGATGAACGCGATCCGCGAGCGCGCGTCGCTCCTCCTTCGTGAGATAGAAATCGTCGAGGCTCAGCACGCATGCACGCAGCCCCAAGATGCGGCAAGCAGACTCGATCAAGCGAGCGAGAGTCGACTTGCCGGCCCCCTGCCCGCCCGCGAGGCCCACTCGACGCGGCCTCTCCGTCGCCCACTCGCAGGCGAGGAGCGAGGCGAGCTCCCGGAAGTCCGCAGGCGCCGACGGATCGAGCTCGGCCAGACACGCTTCGATCGACGGGCTCCGCAAGCGACCCGCCCTCCCGATCACGTCCATCGACGACCTCCGGCTCCGAAGAGCCCACCGCTTCGAAGCCTCCCGTCGCGCCTCACGCCTCACGCCGGCCACGAAGCAGAGGGAAGCGTGCCACAGAGGACGAGAGCCGGCCCGGAGGACGTTCCGATCGCCCTGCACGCTCGCCGTCGGTTCGTCTATCCTCGAGCGGAAGACGAGTGCCGACCTCCCCGACGACGAAGAGAGCAGCCACCCCATGCCGCAGCAAGCCCGCGAGAGTCCGGATCTCGTCTACGATCCCTACTCCTATGACATCGACCGGGATCCCTACCCGCTCTATCGGCGCATGCGGGACGAGGCCCCGGTCTACCACAACCCCGACCTCGACTTCTACGCCCTGACCCGCTTCGAAGACTGCCACGATGCCCTCCGTGATTGGGAGCGCTACAGCTCGGGCTTCGGCACCGTCCTGGAGCTGATGCGAGGCGAGCCGACGGGCGGCCACATGATGATCTTCATGGATCCCCCACGGCAGACGCGCTATCGCGCGCTGGTGAACAAGGCCTTCACGAAGGCTCGCATCGCCGAGCTGGAGCCGCGCATTCGCGAGCTGGCCAGGGGCCACCTCGAGGCCCTCGTCGGACGGTCGGCCTTCGACGCGGTGGGAGAGTTCACCGCGAAGCTCCCCATGGACGTGATCTCGACCCTCCTCGGGATCCCCGCCGAGGACCGGGACAGGGTCCGCGGGTGGTCGAACGACGTGCTCCACCGCGATCCGGGCAACCCCAACATCACGGAACGCGGGCTCCGCTCGATGGCCTCTGCTCAGACCTACTATCAGGAAGCCCTGGACGAGCGCCGTCGGCAGCCCCGGCAGGACATGATGACCTCCCTCACTCGAGCGCAGATCGAGGCCGAGGACGGCACCCCCGTGCGGCTCTCGGACGAGGACATAAGGGCCTTCTTCAACCTCCTGGCGACGGCCGGCAACGAGACCGTCACCAAGCTGTTGGCGACGGCCCTCTTCTGGCTCGCCCGATTCCCCGAGCAGCGGAGACGGCTCGTCGAGGAGCCCGGCCTGATTCCGAACACGGTGGAGGAGTTCCTTCGCTTCGATCCGCCCTCCCACTACCAGGGAAGGACCTTGACCGAGGACGTCGAGCTCCACGGGGTCCACATGCCGAAGGGAGCCCGCGTCCTGATCGTGAATGGCTCGTCGGGCCGCGACGAGCGGCGCTTCGAGGATCCCGACGCGCTCGACGTCCGGCGTCCCGTCGATCTCCACCTGGGCTTCGGATTCGGACGCCATCTCTGCCTGGGCGCCTCGCTCGCTCGCATGGAGACGAGAATCGCCCTGGAGGAGTTTCTTCGACGCTGGCCGGAGTACGACGCCCCCGACGACGGAGTGGAGAGGATCCACTCGAGCAACGTCAGAGGCCTCTCGAGGCTCCGGATCGAGACCTGAGATCGGTCCGGAGGAGACGGCGAAGGACCGTGCTCGATCTCGCGACGCGCTTCACCCGCGCGTGCCGGCGAGCTCCGCCATCAAGACGTAGGCCTCTTCCTGCTCGGTCCTCACGGTGAGCCCCGTGAAGGGCATCTTCTCCCAGAGAGCGCGCCAGCGTTCCCGGATCCGTCGCTCGTCGCCGTAGAGGCCTCCCTCGTCCACGTAGTCGTCCGGGACGGCCGCGATCGCCTCCTCTCTCCGGCCGGCCTGGAAGAGCTCGTGGATTCGATCCGCCGCGTCGCCCCAGCCCTCCCGGTGCATGCGCTTCTTGTGGAAATTCAGCTTCGGATGTCCCATCCCACCGACGTAGAGAGCCACGAATGGCTTGGCCGCGGCGAGAGCGCCCTTCACGTCGTCCGTGATCACGACGGAGAGGCCTCCCTGGATCTCGAAGCCCTCTCTTCGCGATCCCTCCTTTGCGCGTCGAAAGCCTTCATCGAGCCATTTCTGGTATCTCCCGACGTTGCCCGGACGCAGACCGAAGGGTAGCCAGCCATCGGCGATCTCCGCCGTCAACGTCACCGTCGACCTCGCTCCCGTTCCGAGGAAGAGCTTCGGGGGATGCTCGTAGTGCAGGATCGATCGCAACGGCTTCCCCATCCCCGTCGCATCCGCTCCCGCGTAGGGCAAGCTGATCTCCCTGCCCTCGTGCGTCACGGGTCCCTCACGCGCGAAGATCTTCTTCATGATCAGCGTGTAGTCGCGCAGTCGCTCCTTCGGGTCCCCCCACCGGGCTCCGTACCAGCCCTCGACGATCTGTGGTCCCGACACGCCGAGTCCGCCGATCACGCGTCCGCCGCCAGCGAGCGCATCGACCGTCCCGAGCTGCATCGCGGTCATCGCAGGCGACCGCGCCCCGATCTGGATGACGCCGGTCCCGAGTCGGATCCGCTCCGTATGCGCCGCGATGAAAGCGAGCGGCGTGATCGCGTCCGTGCCGTAGGCCTCCGCCGTCCAGACCGAGTCGTACCCCAGCGCCTCGCAGCGTCGGATCCGTTCGATGGGCAGATCCACCGATCGCCCCGCATACTCGACCGCCATCCCCAGCTTCATCGTCTCTCCTCGACTCCGTCCCCGGCTCCGCAGATGCCCGATATCCGAATCGCGCCTGCGCTCACGGAAGGCCAGGCCGCTGGAAGAGCCGCTAGAAGAAGAGCTGCGTCTGGAGCGTGACGCGGTGCCGGTCCCGAAGGTCGAGGCCCGAGCGGCTCCCCGTATCGTAGCGATAGTCGACGAGGGTCTTCAGGTGATGTCCGAGCTCCGTCTCGTCCACTGCCCAATAGCTCGCCAGGAAGGCCTCGTAGCTCTGGACGTCGGGCCCCGTCGAGATCCAGCCGGCTCGGCCCCCCAGCTCGAGTCGCCGAGGGAGCGCGAAGAATCCCGCCTGGACGTAGGCTCCGAAGGCATTCGGAGGTCGCGGAGACCCCTGAGCACGACGCCAGAATCCCTCTGCATGAAGGCTGAGCGGTCCATGCATCCAGGCGACGTCGGCCGTGGCGTTCCAGAGCTGCTCGGTGGTCGCTCCGGAAGCACCGCCGGCGACGCTCTCTGCGCCGCGCCGCGAGAAGGAGCCCCCGAACCCGAACTGGCGGCCGGATCGGGAGCAAGCAG
>CAYXLY010000305.1:0-5910 GCA_964466005.1 uncultured Spirochaetaceae bacterium
TCGAGTGTACAGGGCAGCCGCGCTGCCCGAGCGGACGGGGGGACCACCGCCCCGGGGCTCACGAGAGCGAGCGAGCGGCCTTCCGGCTCGAGAGCGGGGCCGCCTTGGCGGGATGCCGAGGCGGACGCAGGAAGTTGTAGCGGACGAAGTCGCGAAAGAATCGCGGAGGGCGGGGGTAGGGCTTGCCCAGGAGGGCGAACTTGGTCCGCCCGATCGCCATGCCGAGCACGTAGGCGAGGTCGGTCGCGAGCAGATAGGCCCGGCCATGGTGCTTCAGGAAATAGTGACGCCGGGCATGGAACCAGAAGGCGGGACGGGGCTGGCTCGTATCCTTCCAGCCCGTCGAGACGGAGCCGATGTGCTCGACGCGGCTCTCCGGGACATACCAGGTCGACCAGCCGGCCCGAGCCGCGCGGCGACAGAAATCCGTCTCCTCGAAGTAGAGGAAGAAGTCGTCGTCGAAGGGGCCGATCTCCTCGAAGACCCGGCCGCGAATCAGCATGCTCGCGCCCGCGAGCCAGTCGACCCGGGTCGTCTCCCGGGGAACCGGCTTCGAGACCTTCCACCGATAGAGGAGCTTCGTGACCAGCCCGATCCCGACGGCGCCCTCGAGCTCCGCCGCGAGGGAGTGGAACTGGAAGGCCGTGTCGTGGAGCACGCCGTCGGTGCCCCGGACCTGGCTCCCCGCGATGCCCGCCTCGGGATGAGAGTCGAGGAACTCGACGAGTCGCGGAATGGTGTCCTGATCGACGAAGGCGTCCGAGTTGAGCAGGTAGACGTACTCGGGGGGATCGTCCGACTGTAGGGCAGGCAGCGCCCCCGCGTTCACTCCGTAGGCGAATCCCCCGTTGTGACCGGTCTGGATCAGCTCGACGCGGTCCGTCCAGCCCTTCTGCCCCACGACCTTCTGGAGCTGCTCGAAGGACCCGTCTCCCGAGTCGTTGTCGACGAGCGCGACCCGACATCGTCCCTCGACCCGGTGGAGGCTGTCGAGAGCGCACTCGAGAGCGCGGAGCGTCATGTCCGCGGTCCGGTAGTTGATCAGGACGATGAGAAGCTTCATCGGATCTCCTTCGGCTCTTCGAGCCTGGCTTCGCCCGCAGACCCGGCCCGATGGCTCCGGGTCGAGAGAAGATCGGCCCCATCGGCTCGAATGCCCGACTCGGGACGCGTCCAGGCTCGTCCAGGAGCCCCAGCCTCGAGAGATCGCACACGTCGAGGTCCGGTGCAGCGGAGCTTCCCCTGCACTCCGAGGCACCTCGTCTCTTCGAAGCTCCTCGTCTCGGCTTGCCTCCGGGCCGACTGAAGGCGTGCGAAGGCGTCCGGAGGCGGATGGAGCCTGTGCCGGATTCGACGCGAGAGACGGGACGATGAGCAGGACTGACCCAGCGGGCTTCGGCAAGAACCCGGCAAGGTCGCGCAGAGAGGGCTCCACCACTAGAATTTTTCGAACCCTCCAGCACGCCTTCCGGTCACTTCAAAGGGGTACGAGTGCCTGTGGCCATTCGCAGTCATCGGTGTCAAGAGCGATGTCTGGTATTCCGAGAAAAGAGCGGGATCGAGTCCTTCGGCCGTGTGAACAATCCCAGTCGAGTGAGTGAGGCCCCATGTCCCTGACCGAGTCGCCCCTTTCCTGCGTGTTGATCGGATCGGACTCCCTGCTGATCCAATGTGGCGAGATCCTGCTCCAGAAGGGCCACGCCATCCGCGGAGTGGCCTCCCGGGAGCGGGCGATTCTCGACTGGGCGCAGTCGAAGCAGCTCCCGACCTTTCCGAGCGGCCGGCAGATCACCAGCCACCTCCGGGGAATGGAGCTCGATTATCTCTTCAGCATCACGAATTTGAGCATCATCCCGGAGGAAGCACTCGAGATTCCTCGAAAGGCGGCCATCAACTTTCACGATGGCCCCTTGCCCCGCTATGCCGGGATGTACGCACCGGCCTGGGCGCTCCTCCACGGCGAGACCGAGTACGGGATCTCCTTCCACGAGATGGCCGGAGGGATCGACGAGGGTGATCTCCAGATTCAGCGACGCTTTCCGATCGGACCCCAGGAGACGTCCCTGACCCTGAATACGCGCTGCTTCGAGAACGCGATCGAGGCCTTCGGCGAGCTCGTCGACGGCCTGGCGGCCGGAGGGATCCGGCCGACGCCCCAGGATCTCAGCGAGCGGACCTATTTCGGTCGCCACGAGCGACCCGCTGGGGCGGGCGTCTGCGACTGGGAGCGACCGGCCTCAGAGGTCGAGCGCTGCGTGCGCGCGCTCGACTTCGGCCACTACGAGAATGCCTTCGCGGCGGCGAAGATCGTCCACCAGGGGCGGGTCTGCCTACCGGGCTCGGCCGAGGTCTCGGACCCCGCCGAGGGCGGGGAGCCTGGCCGACTGCTCGAGATCGATGCCGAGGGCTGGCGAGTGGCATGCGGCGAAAGCACCTCGATTCGCCTCCGCGACCTCCGCTCTCCCACTGGAGAGCCCCTGTCGCCCGACGAGGCCGCGAGGCGGCTGGGCATCCGAGCAGGGGAGCGTCTGATCGGCCTCGGAGCGGCCGAGCGAGCCCGCCTCGACGAGCTCGTGCGAGCGACGACGCCCGCCGAGGGCTTCTGGGTCCGCCGGCTCGCCCAGCTCGATTCGCCCGAGATCCCGCTGCTTCGAAGCGATCGGGGCCCCGAGACGGAGGGCGGGATCCGCTCCGTCGAGATCGAGATTCCCGAGCGCTTCCGGTCCGTATGCCCGGAGGCTCCGGCCACCGCGCTGATCGCGGCCTTCGCTGGCTATCTGGCGCGCGTGAACGGCCGATCCGAGTTCGACCTGACGCTCTCCGACGCCCGCTTCGGCGAGCAGCTCGAGGGCCTCGGCGAGCTCTACTCGAGAGAGGTGCCTCTGCGGATCGACCTCGATCTCGCCGGCGACGTCGGAGCGGCGATCGACTCGGTGGAGCGCGCGCTCGACGAGACGCGGAAGCGAGGCGGCTTCCTGAACGACGTCGTCCGGCGTTATCCGCAGCTCCAGCAGGACGAGGGCCTGGCGTCGGGGCGGCTCGCGTCGGTCGGGGTGGCGCTGACGAGCGATCTCGACGGACACGTTCCCCGGGTCGGAACGGATTGCTCCCTCGTCGTCGATCCCTCCGGGCAACGCGCCCGCCTGGTCCACGATCTTCGAGCCCTGTCGCCCGAGGCGGCCTCCCAGCTGGCGCATCATCTCCGCGTCTTCCTGGCCGGAGCGAGCGACCCCGCCCGACCCCTGGCGCGGGTGCCGATGCTCGACGACGAGGGGCGCCGGCGGGTGCTCGAGGACTGGAACCGGACCGACGTCGACTTCGACCGCTCCCAGACGATCCACGCGCTCTTCGAGGCCCAGGCGGCCCGGACGCCGGAGCGCACCGCCGTCGTCTTCGAGGGCGATCGTGCCTCCTATGCCGAGCTCGACCGGCGGGCCAACCAGCTCGCCCATCATCTCGTGGGACTCGGCATCGGCCCCGATGCGCTGGTCGGCCTCTACGTCGAGCGATCGGTGGACATGCTGGTCTCGATGCTCGGCGTCCTGAAGGCGGGAGGGGCCTATGTCCCGCTCGACCCCGCCTATCCGGCCGATCGCATCGAGTACATGATCCAGGACTCCGGCGCGACGGTCGTCGTGACCCAGGGCAAGCTCCTCGATCGCATCCCGGCCAGTGACGCCGTCCTGGTGGCCGTGGATCGGACGCCGACGAGATCGGACAGCGCTCGCCGCAGCCGCCGTCGATCCCCATGGACCCGAGCCATCTGGCCTACGTCATCTACACGTCGGGGTCGACCGGCAAGCCGAAAGGCGTGATGGTCGAGCATCGCAACGTCGTGAACTTCTTCGTCGGGATGGACGATCGGATCCCCCACGATCCGCCCGGCGTCTGGCTCGCGGTGACGAGCCTCTCCTTCGACATCTCGGTGCTCGAGCTGCTCTGGACGCTCACGCGCGGCTTCGAGGTCGTCGTCTTCACCGACCGACAGCGGACGGCCGAGGCCGGGGAAGGAGCGCCGCCGCCTTGGCGACCGGTCGACTTCGGGCTCGCGCTCTGGGGCAGCGACGCCGGGCCGGGCCCGCGCAAGTACGAGCTGATGCTCGAGTCGGCTCGCTTCGGAGACGAGCGCGGCTTCCGCTCGGTCCATACGCCGGAGCGGCATTTCGGCGCGTTCGGCGGTCCCTTCCCGAACCCCTCGGTGACGAGCGCAGCGATCGCCGCCGTGACCTCGCGGATCGAGATCCGCGCGAGCAGCTGCGTGCTGCCCCTGCACCATCCGGTCCGGGTCGCCGAGGAGTGGGCGGTGGTGGACAACCTCTCCGGGGGACGCGTCGGGATCTCCTTCGCCTCCGGCTGGCAGCCCAACGACTTCGTGATCCGCCCCGACGCCTTCGCGGACGCGAAGAAGAAGCTCTTCGAGGGCGCCGAGGCCGTGAAGCGGCTCTGGCGAGGCGAGGGCGTCGAGTTCGTCAATCCCAAGGGCGAGAAGGTCGAGACCCGTACGCTGCCGCGTCCCGTCCAGAGCGAGCTGCCCGCCTGGCTGACGACGGCGGGCAACGTCGAGACCTTCCGGGCGGCGGGAGAGGGCGGCTTCAACGTCCTGACCCATCTGCTGGGTCAGACGCTCGAGGAGCTCGCCGAGAAGATCAAGGTCTACCGACGCGGCCGCGCGTCGGCGGGGCTCGACCCGAAGACCGGCGTCGTGACGTGCATGCTCCACACCTACGTGGGCGAGGACAACGACGCGGTGCGCGAGCTCGTCCGGCAGCCGATGAAGGACTATCTCGCCAGCGCCATGCAGCTCGTGATGGGATTCGCATGGTCCTTTCCCGCCTTCGAGCGACCGGGCGGGCCGAACTCGAAGCCGGAGGACGTCGACCTCGCCTCGCTCACCGAGGAGGAGACCGATGCCATCCTCGAGTTCGCCTTCGAGCGCTACTACGAGACGAGCGGACTCTTCGGGACCCCGGAGATCTGTGCACGCATGGTCGAGCGGGTGAAGGCCGCCGACATCGACGAGATCGCCAGCCTGATCGACTTCGGTCTCCCGACGGACGTGGTCCTCGACGGGCTCGAGCATCTCGACCGGGTGCGGCGCGAGGCGAACGAGCGTCCGGAGACCGCGGTGGCGGCGGACCTCGAGGAGGCGGTCGACGACTCGCTGCCGGCGCAGGTGGAGGCGTACGGCGTGACTCATCTCCAGTGCACGCCCTCCCACGCGACGATGCTGCTGATGGATCCCGATACGCGGAGGGCCCTGTCGAAGGTCGAGCATCTGATGATCGGCGGGGAGGCCTTCCCCGTCTCGCTCGCGGCGGACCTCGACGTGGCCGGCTGCCGGAACGTGACGAACATGTACGGCCCGACGGAGACCACGATCTGGTCCTCGACGCAGGCCGTCCGGGGGCGCCCGGACTCGATCTCCATCGGGCGTCCGATCGCCAACACCCGGCTCTACGTGCTCGGCGCCGAGCAGCAGCCACTGCCGATCGGCGTGGCGGGCGAGCTGATGATCGGCGGCGAGGGCGTGGTCCGGGGCTATCACGAGCGTCCCGACCTCACGGCCGAGCGGTTCGTCCCCGATCCCTTCAGTGATCGGCCCGGCGCGAGGCTCTACCGCACGGGCGATCTCGCACGCTGGCGCGAGGACGGCACGATCGACTTCCTGGGGCGGCTCGATCATCAGGTGAAGATTCGCGGCTACCGGATCGAGCTCGGCGAGATCGAGGCGCGGCTCACCGCGCTCCCCTCGCTGCGCGAGGCCGTCGTGATCGCGCGGGAGGATACGCCGGGAGACGCCCGGCTGGTCGCCTATCTGGTTCCCGAGGCGGGGACGGTGGCAGAGGAGACCCTGCGCGCCGCACTGCGGGAGCAGCTGCCGGAGTTCATGGTGCCCGCGGCCTTCGTCTT
>CAYXLY010000306.1:0-5898 GCA_964466005.1 uncultured Spirochaetaceae bacterium
GCGGCGCCAGGAAGAGCGAGTCATCGCGCAGGTGGTCATAGCCGCCGACCGAGACCAGGCTCGCTGGCAGGCCCGAGAGATTCGCGAAGAGCGGAGAGACGTCGGGATCGTGACGGGCCTCCGCAGACAGGCCGGGAGTGAAGCACTCGACCATGAAGCGCAGGTTCTCGGGGTCGAGCATGTCCTTGTGGCCTCCATTGTTCCGCTGACTCGGCGTGCCGTTCACGTCGTACCAGCCGAACACGAGGTTCAGGCCGAGCAGGCTCTCCGCCGCCTTCAGCCGGTCACGCACGCGCAGTGCGGTCACGAGGCTGAGGTGCCCGCCGGCCGACTCCCCGCCGATGAACATCCGCTCGGCGCCGAACTCGGACGGTCCCTTCTCGAGCAGCCAACGCGCGGCCGCCTCACAATCGTCCGGGGCCGCCGGATAGGGATGCTCGGGCGCGAGCCGGTAGTCGACGCTGAGCACGGCGAGCCCGAGATCTCGCGCGAGGTGCTCGTTCGTCAGGTCGTTCATCTCGGGGCTGCCGAGAATCCAGCCGCCACCGTGGATGTGCAGATAGAGGCCGCGCGCTCGTCCCTCAGGACGGAACACGCGCACGGGCAGCTCGCCGGCAGGCCCCGGAATCGACGTGCACTCCGCGGACTCGGAGCGAACGATCGGCGTCGACTCCATGAACGCTCGGCGTGAGGCCTGGGCTCGCTCGAGTGGATCCATTTCGGGATCGGGCGCGGCCAGTGCCGGCAGATGCTGGAGGAACGCGCGGGCTTCCTCCCGGTACCCTTCGAGCTCTTCATCCCAGAGGCGCATTCCCCGTCTCCTTCGAGTCGGCCGTGAGAGCCCGCCCGCCAGCCCGTCGCGGACAGTCTAGTCGGGTGTTCCTGGAATTCACCCGGTCGTTCTCACCCGTCTGCGCGCTGCCTGGATGGACGCGAGAGAGGCCGGGGCGGCGGTCACCGCCCGAAGCGCAATCCGATCAGTGCGGGTCCCGGAGCGCGGCCTCGAGCTCACTCCGCTTCACTCGTCGGATCGTGGGCAGCGGCGGCCGGGTCTCGCGTCGGCCGACCCAGCGGAAGGTGAGGAAGCCCTCGCGGTGGCCCCCGGTGTCGAGCCAGTTCGGGTGGGGCGTGGGTCCGTGGGCGAGTACGAATCGGACCCGGCCGTCGGGCTCGAGGACGACGTCGTCCAGGGTGCGGTGGGTGCGGCGGAAGCGGTAGTCGACGGTCTCGTGCCAGCGGGACTCGACCGTGAGGTTCCAGTAGCGGACGTCGGGGACGTCGCTCTCGATGACGAGGGCCTCGTCCGCGTCGACCTGGTAGGCGCCGATCACGTAGAGGTTGTCGCTGCTCGAGATGTCTGCGCCGAAATCGTCGGAGTTGGCGCGCACGAAGCGGTTGGGCTGGTCGAGCAGCTCGGGCATCACCGTGCGATGGAGCGTCGAGAGCGCCTCGAAGGCGAAGCGCGTGCCGACGAGGGCCTTCGCGATCGAGGCGTCGGTCGAGTAGGGGATCGGCGCCTCGGGATCGCGATCCAGCACGTCGATCGTGTAGCGGGCGAGCTCCTCCTGGGAGCGATCTCCGATGTACTGCCGCACGAGGATCGAGCTGAGGTCGCCTCTCGTATCGACATGGTTGCGGCCGGCGGGCTCGTTGCGGGTCAGGTAGAGCGTGAAGTTTCCCTCGTCGTCGGCGCCCAGGGTCTGCTCGTTGTAGTAGGCGATGGTCTCGGCACCACGTGCGTTCCGCTCGCCCATGACGGTGAAGCTGAGGTGCCGGACGCTTCCGAGCTGGCCGCGGATCACGTAGTCCCGCTGCCCGTCGAGCACGACCAGGTCGTACTCGGCGTCGGGGTTGTCGCCTCCGACCTTGCGCGCCTGGGTGTCCATGCGCGCGAAATGCGGCGCCACGGGGTTGCCGTCGGCCTGGACGTCGATGCTCATGGCGAGAGTCCGGAGCAGGAAGCGCATGCCTTCCGACGCCTCCCGCTCCGTCCGGGCATCGCGGAGGATCACGTCGACCATCTCGTCGAGGGAGCCCTGCAGCGCGCGGAACGCCTGGACGCTCGCCAGCGCCTCGAAGTCGCGCGGTTCGGGGCCTGCGTTCGAGGCGGAATCGTCGGCGCCATCGGAGGCGCGAGCTGCGGTGGGATCCGGCGCGACGGGGCGGTCGTTCTGCTGCGTCGGCGTCGTGCAGCCCCCGAGGACGGCGACGCAGACGATGGCGCGGAGGATCGCGGGAAGAGAGAAGGAGCAGCGGTGGGCGTCGAAGGCCGGAGGAGGAGAGTGAGGAAGAGAGGCAGGGGGAGAGGGAGCGAGGCCGAGGAGAAGGCGAGAAGAGGTCATGGGGTGGTGCTCCCGATGGTTCGATGCGAGGGAAGAAGCGCGGATCGGCTCTTCGACCGCGGGCCGTCGAGCCGTCGAGGCGTCGAGGAGGCCGAGGGTGCCAAGGGGCCGGCGAGGCGCCGAGTGTCGAAGGGTAGGGGGCCGCCCGCGGCCGGGCGAGGGCGATCGTGTGGGGCTGGAGCGGCGCCTCGGCGAGGGGACGCGCTCGCCGAGTGACGCTCGTGGGACGCCTGTCCCGCTCCCCTGTCGGGCCAAGGCCCGGCGCGCCATACTCGATGAGGTCCAGGAGAGGAGTGCAGCCCGTGGAAGCAGCCCGTTACGAAGCGCCGGAGAACGTGGAGGCGGCCGTCGCGCTGCTCGCGGGCGAGGCGGGAGCGAAGGTCCTCTCCGGGGGGACTGATCTGCTCGTGCAGATGCGGCTTCGGGGCGACTGCCCACCGGTCTTCGTCGACGTGAAGCGCATTCCGCGCTTGCGGGCGGTCCATCTCGACGCGAATGGGCTGCGTGTCGGCGCGGCGGTGCCGGCGGCCGAGCTCTACGCGAACGCGGACATCCGCAGGCTATGGCCGGGGCTCGCCGAGGCGACCGACCTGATCGGGTCGAGCCAGATCCAGGGTCGGGCGACCTGGTCGGGCAATCTCTGTAATGCGT
The DNA here is from genome assembly GCA_964466005.1 of uncultured Spirochaetaceae bacterium. GTDB lineage: Bacteria > Myxococcota_A > UBA9160 > UBA9160 > UBA4427 > UBA4427. Next base: position 2,994 of record CAYXLY010000306.1, read on the forward strand.
CGCCGGCGGCGGACGTCGTGCCGGCGCTGATCGTTTGTAATGCCCGGGTCGTGCTGGCTGGGCCGAAGGGCGAACGTCGCGTGCCGGTCGCGGGCTTCACGACCGCGCCCGGACGGACGATCATCGAGCCGGGCGAGCTGGTCGTCGAGCTCGAGGTGCCCACGCCCGCGCCGCATGCGGCCGACGCCTATCTGCGTCTGATCCCGCGCACGGAGATGGACATCGCGGTGGTGGGCTCGGCGGTGCAGCTGACGCTCGACGAGGCGGGCGTCGTGAGCTCGGCGCGGGTCGCGCTCGGAGCGGTGGCAGCGACGGTCCTGCAGGCGCCCGAGGTGGCCGAGGCGCTCGTCGGGACCCGGCTGGAAGACGATGCGCTCGTGCGTGCGGCGAACGCGGCGAGCGCGGCGGCCCGACCGATCGACGATCGTCGGGGCACCGTGGCCTACCGCAAGAAGGTGGTCGGCGTGCTGACCCGACGTGCGGCCCGGATCGCCTACGACCGGGCACTGGAGCGGGCGTAGAAACGGGCGCTGCAACCGGCCCCGGAACGAGCTCTGGAACGAGAGGGACGATCGTGACGAAGATGCAGGTCCAGACGACGGTGAACGGCGAGCCGATGGAGTTCCTCTGCGCGGGACAGCAGACGCTGCTGTCGGCCCTGCGCGACGAGCTCGGGCTGACCGGCACGAAGGAAGGCTGCTCGACGGGGGATTGCGGTGCCTGCTCCGTGATCCTCGACGGCGAGCTCGTCCCCGCGTGTCTGGTGCTGGCGGGCGAGGCCCGGGATCGGGAGGTGGTCACGATCGAGGGCGTGGCCCGCGAGGGCGGACTGCATCCGATCCAGCAGAAGTTCCTCGAGCACGCCGCCCTTCAATGCGGCATCTGCACGCCGGGCTTCATCGTCGCGACGCGCGCGCTGCTCGAACGCAACCCCGATCCGACGGAGGCGGAGGCCCGCTACTACCTGGCGGGAAATCTCTGCCGATGCACCGGCTACGACAAGATCATCCGCGCCGTGCTCGACGCCGCGGCCGAGCTTCGAGGAGAGAGCGCATGACCGACTCCGGAGAGCGCAAGTTCAAGCAGGTCGGGACGCGCCCGATCCGCCCCGACGGCCTCGACAAGGTGACGGGCCGGGCCAACTTCGGGGCCGACTTCACGCTGCCGGGAACGCTCCAGGGCGCCATCCTGAGGAGTCCGCATGCCCATGCGAGGATCCGGTCGATCGACGTCCGGGAGGCGCTCGCGCTGCCTGGCGTGAAGGCGGTCGTCACGTCCGAGGACTTCCCGGACGTGCCCAGCCAATGGATGGGCGGCGTCGAGCAGGGCATGGACATCAGCGAGCTCTCGGCGAACATCCTCGCCCGCGAGAAGGTCCTCTACCACGGACACGCCGTCGCGGCCGTCGCGGCGACGACCCTCGAGCAGGCCCGCGAGGCCTGCAGGCGGATCGAGGTGAGCTACGAGCCGCTCGAGCCGGTGATGACCCTCGAGCGCGCCCTCGCACCCGATGCCCCGATTCTGCACGAGGATCAGGCGCCGATGGGGGTCGAGCCCCTGCCGCAGGGGCCGACGAATCTCGCGCGGCGGATGGTCTTCCAGGACGGCGATCTCGAGCGGGCATTCGCCGAGGCCGACGTCGTGGTCGAGGGCGAGTTCGAGATGCCGATGGTCCATCAGGGCTACATCGAGCCGCATGCCTGCGTCGCGGCGACGCGCGAAGACGGCAGGACGGAGATCTGGTGCTGCACTCAGGGGGCCTTCGCCGTGAAGAGCTCGACGGCCATGGTCCTGCAATGCGATCCCAACGACATCAAGGTGACGCCGAGCGAGATCGGAGGCGGCTTCGGCGGCAAGACCACGATCTATCTCGAGCCGATCGCGGTCGTCCTCTCGCGGAAGTCGGGTCGGCCGGTGAAGATGGTGATGAGCCGCGAGGAGGTGTTCCGGGCGACCGGCCCGACCTCGGGCTCTCGGATCCGGATGCGGATCGGGGCCCGCCGCGACGGGGCGCTGGTGGCGGCGCAGACGACCCTCGATTTCGAGTCGGGGGCCTTCCGCGGATCGCCCGTGAGCGCGGCCTGCATGACCGTGTTCGGACCCTACAAGGTTCCGAGCTTCGAGATCGTGGGCCACGACATCGTGCTGAACAAGCCGAAGGTCGCGGCCTATCGAGCCCCCGGTGCGCCCAACGCGGCGTGGGCGACCGAGTCGCTGATGGACGATCTCGCCCGGGAGCTCGGGCGCGACCCGATCGACCTGCGCCTCCAGAACGCCATGCAGGAGGGCGACCGGGCCCAATACGGTCCGGTCCACAAGAGGATCGGTCTGCGCGAGGCCCTGGACGCAGCCCGGGCCCATCCGCACTATCAGGCGCCTCTGGGAGAGAATCAGGGCCGCGGGGTGGCCTGCGGCTTCTGGTTCAACGCCGGCATGCAGTCGAGCGCGACGGTGAGCCTGAACGACGACGGCTCGGCGATCGTGCGCACCGGCAATCCGGACATCGGCGGCTCGAGGGCATCGATGGCGCTAATGGTCGCCGAAGAGCTCGGGATCGACGTCGCGCGCGTCCGGCCTCTGGTCGGGGACACCGACAGCGTGGGGTATTGCGATCTCACGGGCGGCAGCCGCGTGACCTACGCGACGGGCATGGCGGTGATCGAGGCCTCGCGCCAGGTCGTGGAGCATCTGCGCGCGCGAGCCGCGACGATGTGGGGCGTCGAGATCGATGCGGTCGAGTGGCAGGACGGGAGTGCGGTCGGTCGCAACGGCGCGTCCGACCAGAAGCCTCTCACGATCGATCGGATCGCGCGCGAGATGCGGATGACCGGGGGGCCGATCGTGGCGAGCGCCTCGGTGAATCCGCCCTCCGCGGGGCCGGGCTTCGGAGTCCACATCTGCGACG
>CAYXLY010000307.1:0-5892 GCA_964466005.1 uncultured Spirochaetaceae bacterium
GACTCGGATCCGATCCTGGACGTCGACCTGCCGACGACCGGAACCGGTCGGACCGTTCGATTCGTCCCCTCCACCGACCGATCGACTGGCAGCCTGCGCCTCCGGACCCGTCCTCTCGATCGGATGGTCGTCACGGCAGCGGCGAGCATCACGCGTCTCGAGCAGGTCTCGAGCCGGACCCCGGCGCAGCGCGCCGCGGACCTGGATCGAAACGTCGTCACGAGCTACTCCGGAGAGCTCCGCGCGGACATCCGCTGGAGCCAGCTCCTGGAGACCGACCTCTTCGTCGAGCTCGACCATCGCGCCCACGACCTCGATCGCAGCACGCTGCTCTTCGATCCGACGAGCTCGAGCCAGATCGCCCCCTTTCTCCAGCGCTCGACACGACTGGCCGCAGGCGGCGAGGCGCGACTCCGAGCGGGTCGCACGCTCCGTCTCGCGCTGGGCGCGCGGCTGATGGGCGTCGATCGGGATCTGGACTTTCCGGTGGCCGGACTCACGAACCTGAGGATCCCGCCCGAGAATGCCCTGGTGAAGGAGAAGAGCCGCCGCTGGCGCGCCTACGGCCGGGCCGACCTGCGTCCGACTCGGAGTCTGCGCGTGCGGGCGGAGCTCGGCTACTCGGGCGCACCCGAGACGGGCTACATCACCGAGCTCGACGAGAAGATCGACGGGAGCCTGCGCGTGGGATGGACGGCCGGGACGCGCCTCCCCCTGCAGATCTCGGCCTTCGCACGAGGCAGCACCGGCGAGAACCGGGACTTCGAGATGGTCGGGGGCCTGGCGCCCGATCCGCAGGGCGCCCGGCTTCCGCGCGACTTCGAGCGGACGCGGTGGAGCGTGGGAGGCTCCGCCGACGCCGTGCTGGAGCGTCGGGTCCGCGTCTTCGGCTCGGTCTTCTTCACCCGGACCCGGCAGAGCCAGTCGCTCGCGCTCTCGCTCTTCCAGCGGACCTTCCAGGAGGTGATTTCGCTCGATTTCCGATCGGCGGGCGAGCTCGAGCTGGAGACCGACGAGCTCGCACTGGCTCTCGGCGCGCGTCTGGCGCTCTCGGATCATCTCGAAGCGACGCTCTCGTACGCCCTGACCCGTGCCGATGCGAGATACGAGGGCGGCCGATCGAGCATCGAGCTCGCCCTCATCGAGGCCAATCGACGGATCGAGGCGACGATTCACGGGCTCGATCTGGACCTGCGTCACGAGATCCGTCCGGGGCTGAGCGTATTCGGTCGCTACGGCCTCCAGCACTACGACGACGATGCGCCGGTTCCGCAGTCTCCGGGCAGCGCAGTCCGTCCCTTCGACCGCTCCACGACGCGGCATACGATCGTGCTCGGCGTGACTCTCGAAGGAGCCCGCCCCCCCCGCCGCTCCCGCATGTGAGGCGAGGATCACGACCGGCGCCCGGCTGCCCTCCCTACCCGTGCGGGGGCCACTCGGGCGGGGGCCGCGGAGTCCTAGGGATGAATGGGATGCCCGCTCTGGACGACCTCTTCCGGCAGCGGGTGGACGAAGCCCTGATGGCATTCGGTGCACGCGATTCCCTGAGCGATCGCGCGCTCGTGGTAGCCGCGGGCCTTCTGACTCTGGGCCGCGAGATCGCGCGGCTGCTGCGGGTGGCAGCTCGCACAGGCGGCGAGGTCGGTCGGTCCGTGAGGGTCATGACAGCCGGTGCACGGGATGGCGTCGGAGCCGACGAGGGGATGGGCCGTCTCGATCGGTCTCTTCTGCATGATCTCCATGTGGCAGCCTTCGGTGCATTGCTGCGTCCGGGTCTCCTCCGACAGGATCGGATCCTTCGCCCTGTGGATCGCATGACAGTCGACGCACGCGATCTCCCCGCCTCCATGCGGGCTCTCGAGCCACTGGCTGCGTTCGTCGTCTCGATGACATTCGAGACACGCGCGATTTCGAGTCGCCCGGGTCGTCGTGTCGTCGTGCCGGGTGAACCGGATGTTGCCGACGTGCATCGGAAACCGGACATGGGAGGCGCTGGGGCCATGGCAGCTCTCGCATTGCTCCCGGGCGGCGGGTGTCTTCGCGCTCGTGCCTTCCTTCATGTGAGGCGTCTCGAAGATCGCCTCGATGCGGTCGGTCTCATGACAGCGCAGACAGGTCTCGAGGCCTCCGTCCGCGAACTCCTGGTGCGATGCGGCGCTCCCCGCGCCCCGATCCTTCCCGGGCCCGTCGACCTCCGCGAGCGCCGGTCCGACGACGGCGAGCGAGAGAAGGAGGGCCGCCTGGAGCGACCGGATTGCGAAGAGGCAGCAGCGAGTCATCTGGGGATCTCCGAAGGCAGGCTGTTCGACGGGCCTCATGCTCCGGTCTCGGAGGGGCTGTCGGTGGCTTCCGGGGGGCGGGCCGCTTCGGCACCGGGCGGGGCCGCTCGCGAGGTGATTCCGCGGGGCAGGCTGTGGGCGATGCCCTTGTGGCAGTCGACGCAGGTCTTGCCGTTGGAGAGTGCCGGTCCGTGAAACTCCCGGGCCTTCTCGCTCTGCGCAGCGAGGTCGAAACGCGCGCTCTCGTGGCAGCTGCGGCATTCGCGGGAATCGGTCGCCTCCATGTGCGTCCAGACCCGCTGGGCCATCTCCATGCGGTGCGCCTCGAACTTCTCCGGTGTGGCGATCGTCCCGAGGACGTGGTGATAGAGCTCTCGCAGGCCCTGGGCCTTGCGGAGCAGCTTCGGGCCGAGCGACTCGGGGACGTGGCAATCCGCGCAGGTCACGCGGATTCCCTGGGCATTGCGGGCGTGGATCGTCGTTCGATACTCGACGCCGATATTCTCTTCGAGCTCGTGGCAGGACAGACAAAAGGCATCGCTGTCCATCGCATCCAGAGTGAAGTCGGCGGTCCCCAGCCCGACTGCACCCAGGAGAGCGCCGAGAAGGATGAGGGAAGCGATGGAGTGACGCGGACTCGGGGAGCGGAGCCGATCCCATAGCGACATCGAGAACGCTTCCTCCTGCCGGCTCTTGCGCGGTTCTTGCTCGGTTCCCGCCAGGCTCTTGCCCAGCGCTCACCTGGCTCCTGCCCGGCTCGGGACGAGACCGCCGCCTACTGTCCATGGTAACCGAAATGAGGGCGCCTGCGGGTCTGGAAATCGGACGAAGCGATCCGTCCAGACTCGTCCTGCGCTCGTCCCGCACGCGGGACGGAATCGTCCCGGACGGGGACCCGCCGGGGCCGTCTTCCTCGGATCGCAGCTTCAGATCTGCTGCTTGCGAACGCGTTCGGCGACCTCGTCCAGATGATCGCGAAGCGCTGGGGAGAGGCCGACCTCGTAGCCCGGATCGGCGGGCTCGAGGCTCCGCAGGGATTCGGGGAGCGCCGCGATCTCACGACGGGCCCGTTCGCGGGCTGCCCCGATTCCCTCTCGGGTCTCCTCGAGGCGCCGCCCGCCGGACAGGACGCGACGCAGGAGCGGGCGACCGGGCCGGGACTCCTCGGCGCGCGCGATCCGATCCGCGACCGCACGTCCCCCGCGTTCCTCACGAAAGACCTGCTTCCGCCCGGGAAGGCTGCGCTTGCCGCTGGAGAGCTTCATCCGGCCGCTTCCCGCGTAGGCAGTGAGCTTGTAGGCCATGTCGAGCCTGGGCGAGTCGGCGGAGACGCCCATCGAGGTGCCGACGCCGAACCCGTCGATGGGGCATCCGCGGCGGACCAGATCGCGAATCGACACGTCGTCGAGCCCGCCGCTCGCGAAGATCTCGACGGAGCCGAGGCCGGCCTCGTCCAGAAGACGCCGGGTCTCGAAGGACAGCGTCGCGAGATCTCCCGAGTCGAGACGGACGCCGCGCACGCGAAAGTCCTCTCCGAGCTCGCGCGCCAACGCGATCACCTTGCGCACCCCGCTCAGCGTGTCGTAGGTGTCGACGAGCAGGATCGTCTCGGGGAACTCCCGGGTGAAGGCCCGGAAGGCGTCCATCTCGTCGTCGTGAGCCTGGACGTAGCTGTGGGCCATGGTTCCCGAGAGGGGGACGCCATAGAGACGGCCCGCGAGCACGTTCGAGGTCGCCGCCACTCCGGCGATGTGATAGGCGCGCGCCGACTTCAAGCCAGCGTCGGTCCCGTGGATCCGACGCGCGCCGAAGTCGACGACTGCGCGCCCCTCGGCCGCCAGCACGATTCGCGCCGCCTTGCTGGCCAGGACCGTCGCGGAGTGGACCTGGTTCATCACGAGGGTCTCGACGAGCTGTGCCTGCGCGGGCGGTGCGACCACCTCGATGAGCGGCTCCTCGGCGAAGAACGGAGTGCCCTCCGGCATCGCCCAGACGTCCCCCTCGAAGCGGAAGTCCCGAAGCGAGTCGAGATAGCGTTGCGAGAAGCTCTCGAGCGAGTCGAGGAAGGCGATGTCTTCTTCACTGAAGCGGAGGTCTTCGAGCCAGTCGAGGAGCGGGTCGAGGCCCGCGGCGAGAAGGAAGTTCCGTTCCGGGGGAAGGCTCCGGACGAAGAGGCTGAACGTCGCCGGGGCGTGCATCTCCTCCGCGAGGTAGGCCTGGGCCATCTTGAGCTCGTAGAGGTCCGTGAAGAGGGGGCTCATCCGGCTGGATGCGGTCATCGAGGCGACGCCTCGAGCACCACGCCCGCTCCCCGCATCTCGTCGCGGGCCTCGCTCCCCCCCTGCTCGGAGACGGGTCGGGTCGCGTCGGGGATCAGGTGCACCTCGAAGCCCTCGCGTCGCCCGTCGAGGGCCGTCGCTCTCACGCAGACGTCCTCGGCGAGGCCGCCCAGCCAGAGCCGGCGTACTCCGCGTTCGCGGAGATAGGTCGCGAGCCCGGTCTCGTCGAAGGCGGAGGTCTGATCGCGGTCGAGCCGCGTCCCCTTGGAGATCAGCTCCGTCTCTCCCGGCATCTCGAGATCGGGATGATAGGCGGCGCCCGGCGTGTCCTGAACGCAATGGGTCGGCCAGGGCCCGCCCTGGGCCTCGAAGGACGGATGGCCCGGCGGATGCCAATCCCGCGAGGCGCAGACCACGAGGCCGCGCTCGGCCGCCGCCGCCATCCAGCGATTCAGCACCGGGACGACCTGATCCCCGTCCTCCACGGGCAGCGCCCCGCCCGGACAGAAGTCGGGCTGCACGTCCACGACCAGCAGGGCGTCTCCCTTCCGCAGGAGTGTCGCCGGGTCGTTCCCGTTCTCGTGGCGCGCCTCGTCGTCGCCGCCTGCCATCTCCATGGCCCGAACATAGGTCGCCGTGTCGCGTGCATCCGGATCCGAGGTGAATACCCTGCGATCTCGGCGTCGTTCTCGCTCGGGTGTCCGCACCGGCTCTCGTGACCGAGCCTCGGCGGGATGGCTCGTGCATCGAGGCGCGACATCCGGGCGCCCGAGGGAGGATCTCCGCCGAGCGTCCTATGAGTCGGTCTGGACGACCTGTCGGACCCGGAGTCCCCGCATCCGGTTGATCGCGGCGGCCAGCTCGAATCGCCTTGGACGAGCGAGCGCGCCGGGATGGCGTTCGGCGCGGTGATGGGGATCGAGGACGTCGAGGCCCCGCTCGTCGATCAGCTGCTCGATGGCGTCGAGGATCCGCGCGAGGGGGGCGTCCCCGGCCCCCTGCGCCTGCCCCTGCCCGGACATGAAGCGTTCCGAGGCCCGGTAGAGCGCGCCGGCGATGGCGCGCGTCTGACTCGGGTCGAAGAGCTGCTCCACGCTCCGCAGGTCGATCGCCGTGGTGCCGAAGACGATCTCCTCGCAGTCTCGACTGGAGAGCTTCACCTCCTTGCGACCCCGCCGGGCGTCGAAGCTCGAGGGGTCGGGGATCCGCGGGATGGGGGCCCGAAGCGGGACCCTCGGCTCGGCGCGGCGCTCCGTCCGGCTCATTGCGGCAATCTCCCGCGCTCTCGCGGTGGCGTCCCGGGGCTGATAGGCGAGCGCGCGCCGTGCGGCAGC
>CAYXLY010000308.1:0-5872 GCA_964466005.1 uncultured Spirochaetaceae bacterium
GCAACACGATCCTCTTCGATCGACTCGACCCCTGGCATGTCGGCGCCCTCGTCGCCCTCTACGAGCATCGGGTCTTCGTACAGGGAGTCGTCTGGGAGATCGACTCCTTCGACCAGTGGGGGGTGGAGCTCGGAAAGACCCTGGCGGAGTCGATCCTGGGAGAGCTCTCGGGGAAGCCGCGCCGTCACGCGCATGACCCCTCGACCGAGGGGCTGCTCGAGGCGATTCGTCGACACCCGCTCGAGTGACCAGCGCGCTCGAGCGTGAGGAGCCCGGTCGACGGTCCGGGCGAGCGGGTTCGTCCGCGAGGCCGCCAGGGGCTTGGCCTGAGGCCAGTTGGCCTTTGGGGATCGCCGCCGGCCTCCTCCCGTGGCTCGGCATGACGCTTGCTTTCCTGGGCTGGATAGAGAAGAACGGGTCGCTCATGGCGGACCCCGATCTCCAGCCCGGTGGCCGGGATGGGGATCGGGAGGATACAGAGGCCGCCTCTCGAGCGGGAGCCCGAGGCGAGAGGAGATCCCGCGAGGCCCGTCGAGGAGGACGCATCATGGCAGAGTCGTTGCCTTCGGAGTTCGAGGACCTGTTCCAGAAGAAGGCGTTCGGCCATCTGGCGACGCTGATGCCCGATGGACAGCCACAGTCGACACCGGTCTGGATCGATCGGGAGGGGCAGAACGTCTCGATCAACACGACCTCCGATCGTCAGAAGCTCGAGAACATCGAGCGGGATCCCCGGGTCTCGGTCTCGATCCAGGATCCCGAGGATCCCTATCGATATCTCGAGGTCCGCGGTCGGGTGGTCGAGACGAGCAAGGCCGATGCCGATGAGCAGATCGATCGGCTCGCACAGCGCTATCTGGGCAAGGATCGCTACCCCTGGCGAGCCGACGGCGAGGAGCGGGTGAAGATCCTGATCGCACCCGAGCACTTCACGTCCATGAATGCCTAGAGGCTTCTCGTGAAACGCGACCGAGCGAGGGCGCTCTACCGTCGTCCCTTGTCCGATCGGTTCGGCGATTCGTTCGGCGGCTCGTCCCCGTCCTCGACCTCGACGGGGAGCCAGTCCGCGAAGGCGCGGCGATAGATCTCCAGCGCGGTGTCGACCCATGAGGCGAGCAGGGGGCCGAGCAGTAGCCCGACGGCTCCGAAGAGGCTGATGCCTCCCAGGACGGAGACCAGGACGACCAGGTCGGGGAGCTTCGCATCGCGTCCGACCACGATCGGGCGGAGGAGATTGTCGACGGCCCCGACGACGACACCCCCCCAGACGGCGAGAGCCAGCCCCCATCCGATCTCGCCCGTCCAGAGCAGCCAGATCGAGGCGGGGATCCGGAGTGACTGGAGTTCAGACGTGTGCTCTTCCGATCTCGACAGCACGAAGGTCACGGTCGCCCAGAAGACCGCCCCCGAGATGCCCGCGGCCCAGAGCCCCACGCCGATCAGGAATCCCTGAAGCGCCCCGATCACGAGCACGCCCTTGAAGGAGGCCTTGGTCACGGCGAGACCCCGATCGAGCACGAGCTGGCGATCCGCCGGATCGAGGGGCAGGAGAGAGCCCAGGCTCCGCAAGAGCGCGGGCCCCTCCAGAAGGAAGAAGAAGATCGCGTAGATCATGACGAAGAAGCCGAGGGCGAGCCTCAGCGTTCCCTGGGTCAGGTCGGAGACGCCCGAGACGAGCCAACGCCCGGCGGTGCTCGTGGCATTGGCGAGGCTCCGGACCGCATTCGCGCGATAGGGCTCCAGCGTCTCGGCGAGGCGCTCGTCGTAGGGCAGCCAGTCGGGCAGCAGACTCGCGAGCCGGGCATCCTCCTCGAGGAGGGACTGCATCCGGGGCACGACCTGCTCGCTCAGCTGGAGGGCCTCGGCCGTCACGAGAGCCCCGAAGCCGGCGACCGGGAGGCCCACCAGGAAGAGGCTCGCCACGATCGTGGCGACGGCGGCCACGGCCGAATGGCCTCCGAGCGAGCGGCTCGCGCGGCGATGGAGCGGATGGAGGAGGCCGGCAAAGAGACCGGCCAGCAGCAGCGCCACGAGAAAGTCCTGGATCATGCCCAGGAACCCGAGGGTGACGACGAAGAGCAGGCCGAGGATGAAGCGCCGTCGGACCGTCTCGGGGACCTCTCTCGATCTGCTCATGGCGTGGCCTCCTGCTCTGTCCTCCGCCCTCGTCCCCGCGTCTGGGCAGGATGACATCCGGATGGGACGGGGGGTGGATGCAACGGCGTCTGGATGGGATGGCTCCTCGGAGCCGTGACGACTGCCGGGGACCGGGCTCCCCGGCCGGCCGGCTCGGCTCACCCTGGCATCTCGCTTGCAGATTCCACTCCGAGATGAAGCCGTTCGCTCCCTCGTTCCAATCGCCCCACTCATACCCGATCGCCGAAGATCCGGACAGCGGGGACGTGAGGGCGGCGAGCAATGCGATGGCTGGAGAGCACGGAGCGGCCGTGTGCGCCGAGCCTCCGGCGCCGCGGGCAGACCCGCGAGGCCGAGGATCGCGGCGGCTCGCCGGACTCGTCCTGGCGCTCGTGTGGACCACCGGGGTCGGGCTGTCGCTCGGCTGCGAGGCGGCCCGGGCGGGTGGAGAGCTCGTCACGGTCTCGCGCTATCGCGTGACGCCGCCGCGGGTCGAGATCGCGGCCGGACAGGAGGTCACCTTCCGCGCGGACGAGAACGAGGCGCTGGTCGAGTCGATGCTTCCGGTGACCGTCGTCATCGAAGGCTTCGCGAGGAGCCCGGCTCTCGCGCCCGGGGAGCAGTGGCGCGTCGTCTTCGACCGGCCGGGCCTCTACGAGTTCTACATCGAGGAGCACCGCGGCGTCGGAGGCTCGGTGATCGTCGAGTGAGAGCGGGATCGGGGGGCGATGCCCGATCGGATGGGCGGCGAGGAAGAGGATCGCGAGGAACGCGAGGAAGAGGATCGGAGGGGGCATGGCAGAGCGTGAGTTCCAGCTGCGAAGCGACGCATTCCGGAATGGGGACTACATCCCCTCCGTCCACAGTCACGGAAGCGAGGATCGCTCGCCTCCGCTCCGTTGGGATCCGCCGCCCGAGGAGTCGAGGAGTCTCGCCCTCCGCGTAGTGGACATCGACGCGCCCAAGCCGCCCTTCACGCACTGGATCCTCTTCGACATCCCGCCGGACGTGCAAGAGCTCCGCGAGGGAGATCCGGGAGCCGGGACCCCCGGACGCAACGACTTCGAGTTTCCGGGATGGGGCGGTCCGGATCCGCCTCCCCGCCACGGCGACCATCGGCTCGTCTTCACGCTCTTCGCACTCGACGTCGAGAGTCTCGGGCTCGCCGCCGGAGCACGGCTCGACGAGCTGGAGGCAGCCATCGAGGGCCACGTGCTGGACCAGGCCGAGCTGATGGGCCGCTATCGTCGGGACTGAGCCGACCCCCCGCGTCCTCGTGAACCCATGAGCCAGACGTGAGCCAGAGAGCGAGCGGGAGGGCGAGCCAGCGATCGAGAAGGACGAGAGATGATGAGCCTGGAGTGGATGAGCCTGGAGAAGGGGCTCGGAGTTCTGGATTTCGCAGTCTACGGCAATCCGGCGCTCGACTGGCTGATCGCTCTGGCGATCGCCTTCGGCGTCTGGGTCGGGCTGAACGCGATCCGCTACTTCGGGCTCTCGCGGCTCCGCCGACTGGCCGAGCGCGTCCGGGTCCATCGCGCGGCATGGGTGCTCCAGACGCTCGAGGGCACGCGAGGCCTCGTCCTCTTCCTCCTCTCGGTCTACGCCGGCTCGCTCTGGCTCGAGCTGCCCTCGCGGGCCGAGTCGATCGTGCGCGGCGTCGCCGTGCTCGCGATCCTGATCCAGGTCGGTCTCTGGCTGATCGCCCTCGTCAATGCCTGGCTGCAGCGCTTCCGCGAGGAGAATGCCGCGCAGAACGCGGCCGCAGTGACCTCGATGAGCGCGTTGGCCTTCGTGGCGAAGCTGGTCATCTGGGTCTCGATCCTCCTGCTCGCGCTGGAGAACCTCGGCGTCGACATCACCGCCCTGGTGGCCGGGTTGGGGATCGGCGGCATCGCCGTGGCCCTGGCGATGCAGAACATCCTGGGCGACCTCTTCGCCTCCCTCACCATCGTGATCGACAAGCCCTTCGTCGAGGGCGACTTCCTGATCCTGGGCGACTACCTCGGCGCGGTCGAGCGGGTCGGCCTGAAGACCACCCGCATTCGCAGCCTGTCGGGAGAGCAGCTCGTCTTCTCGAACGCCGACCTGCTGAGCAGCCGGATCCGCAACTACGGACGCATGAGAGAGCGCCGCGTCGTCTTCGGCCTCGGCGTCGTCTACCAGACGCCGCGCGAGAAGCTGAAGCGCATTCCGCAGATCCTGCGCGAGAGCGTCGAGGCCCAGGACCCGGTCCGCTTCGACCGGGCCCACTTCCAGCGCTACGGAGCGTACAGCCTCGACTTCGAGATCGTCTACTACGTGCTGGACCCGGACTACACCCTCTACATGGACATCCAGCAGGCGATCAACTTCGCCATCCACGAGCGATTCGAGGCCGAGGGCATCGAGTTCGCCTTCCCGACCCGCACCCTCTTCATCGCCGGGAGCGACGTCCCGGCCGAGGAGGGAGAGCAGAGCGGCGAGCGCACCTAGCCGCGCGGACGGGTCGGACGCGACCCCTTCTCCTTTCTTCAATCTTCTCCGACCGACACGCATCGAGGGGGCCTCGCCCCCTGGATCGCTTCGGGCCGATCGCGTCCAGTCAGGAAGGTCCCTGTCGCCTTCGGGCCAGGGACCAGAAGCTCCCGGTCTGCACCGCGAGAGTGGCCGCCTCTGGCGGCATGCCCGTTGCATCTGTCTTCGGGTCTCTTCTCGCGACTCTTCTCGTGAGTGCGCGTCTCGCCTTCACGACGGGGTGCGTCTCTCGTCAGGGAGGAGGCGGAGGCCGGCGCGGGAGAGTCAGGGCTGGTCGGCGCGGACCCGGGTCGGGGCCCATGGGTCGAGGAGGCCCGCTCCACGCTTCCGGGCGGTCTCGGAGGAAGAACGATTCAGCTGGATGCGGCGAAGAAGCGATGGCTCTGAGGACTCTCGCGAGCCCGCTGGCGGCCGGGATCGCCGGGATCGTCCTGGCCACGGTCGCTCGCGCGGGCGATTCCTGGCTGGCCGAGCCGGCGGGACGGCAGACGAGATGGCTCGCCGAGCAGGCCTGGATCCTGATCGGCTCGAGCACGATCCTCTATCTCTCGGTCGCGATCGTCTTCCTGATCGCCCTGCGACGCGGGCTGCGACGTCGGAGCCCCGCCGCGCAGCCCGAGAACGCCGAGAACGCCGAGAACGCCGAGGACGCCGTGGGGGCCCTCCGGCGCGAGCGGATCGCCCGGCGCGTCGTGACCGGGGCCTCTCTGCTCGTCGGGCTCGTCCTGATCGCTCTGCTGACCCTCGATCTCGTCACGCGCCGCGGGCTGGCAGCGATCACGATTCCCTCGCCCCGCACGCTCTCCGTGACCGGGCATCAGTTCTGGTGGCAGATCGAGTATCCGGGGTCGGAGGCCGGATCCGAGTGGGCGACGGCCAACGAGATCCACATCCCGGTCGCCGAGCCGATCCTCGTTCGGGTCCGCACGCAGGACGTGATCCATGGCTTCTGGGTCCCGAGCCTGGCGGGGAAGGTGGATCTGGTGCCCGGACGAGAGGCGAGCCTGTGGCTGAATGCGGAGGGGGTCGGCGAGCACGCGGGGCGCTGTACGGAGTTCTGCGGGCTGCAACATGCCGGAATGGGCTTCCGGGTGATCGTGCAGTCTCCCGAAGAGTTCGAGCGCTGGCTCGCGGCACAGCAGGAGCCCGCTCGAGCGCCGACCTCGCCGGAGGCCCGGAGGGGCCGTGAGGTCTTTCTCGGGTCGACCTGCGTCGGCTG
>CAYXLY010000309.1:0-5870 GCA_964466005.1 uncultured Spirochaetaceae bacterium
ACGAGCCGCTCACGCAGTCGGAGGCACCCGGCGCGGCGGGATCGGATCTCACTCGGGCGAGCTGCGGGGGCGCGCGGCGGAACGGGGCCCGATGCGGGCGGAGTCGGCGGCCAGATGACCCCCATGTCCCCGATTACTCTGTCGCCTATACGGCCTACGCCGCCGGATCTTCCCGATGCGGCAGGCCCGTCTCCTCGCCGAGATCCAGCATCAGGTTGAGGCACTGGATCGCGACGCCCGAGGCGCCCTTGCCGAGATTGTCGAGGAGGCCGACCAGCAGAAGGTGGCCTGCGGGATTGGGGAAGACGTGGAGGCGCAGGCCGTTCGTCTCGTTCAGCGCCGTCGGATCGAGGCTCCACTCGTCGAGTGAGCCGGCCTCCGGCAAGGGGGCCACCTCGACGAAGGGCTCCTGCGCATAGCGATCGGCGAGGGCCTTCCAGGCGCTCTCGCCGTCGGCGCCCGGCGCGAGGAGGCTCGCGTGCAGGGGGATCTCGACGCGCATGCCGGCGGGGAAGGGGCCGACGGCGGGCACGAACTGCGGCGCGTGGCGGAGTCCGCTGTAGCGATGCATCTCGGCGATGTGCTTGTGGATCCGATCGAGGGCGTAGGGCGCCTCGAAGACATGGCCGCACAGTCCGGTCTCGGACGACTCCCAGCGTTCGATCAGCGCCTTGCCGCCGCCCGAATAGCCCGAGAGCGCGTGGATCGAGATCGGCGCCTCGGCCGGAAGCAGGCCGGCATCGACGAGCGGCCGCAGCAGGAGCAGGAAGGCCGAGGGGTAGCAGCCCGGGTTCGTCACCCGCTCGGCGGTGCGGATGGCGTCGCGCTGGGTCGGGGTCAGCTCCGGAAGGCCGTAGACCCAGCCCTCGGCGACGCGATGGCTCGAGCTGGCATCGAGCACGCGGGTGCCGCTCTCTGCGGCCCAGCCCGCGGCCTCCCGCGCCGCGTCGTCGGGCAGGCAGAGGATCGCCAGGTCCGACTCGGCGATCGCCTTGCGGCGCGCGGCCTCGGACTTCCGCTCGGACTCGTCGAGCGTCGTGAGGATCACGTCCTCGCGCTCGGCGAGCCAGCGGCGGATGCGCAGGCCGGTCGTGCCGGCATGTCCGTCGATGAAGAGTCGGGGTCCAGGCATGGAGCGGGAATCTAGCATTCCGGCGACGGGCGCCGTGCTGGACCCGGAGGGGGTTTCCGTCGGACGGTCTTTGATGCGAGGGGAGGGTGCGGCCAGTACGGTGGCGATTGCGACGGGCGAGGGGCGACCGGTGCCCCGCCGCGCACCGTCCGCCGCCCGCCGCGCACCGCCCTCCGCGGGACGGGGCGGGGTCGCGCGCCACGGCGAGGTCGCGGGCCAGACGAGAGCCGCGGGCCAGACGAGAGTCGCGGGCCAGACGAGAGCAGGAGGGGCGGGATGGCAGAGCTGTCGGCGCACGAGCGATTGATGACGGGACGGTCCTGGGAGGCGTTCTGTGACGCGCTGAAGGGGGCGGGGCAGACGATCCTGGCGGAGGGAGCGCCCGACTCGCCGCTCGACCGCGCCGAGGGCTATCGCTACCTGACCCGCCTCACGCGTGCCGCACTCGAGGCCTTCGTGGAGCATGCCGACCCGCTCGCGCCCGTGCTCCACCGGCCGGTGCACGAGACCGCGAAGATCGGCGCGGACAACCCGGACAACTACTATCAGCACGCCACGATCAGCGGGGCCTGCGAGTATCGGATCCGGGGCCGACGCAACACCGTCCACTATCTCGACTTCGGAACGCAGTCGGCGGGGGTCGCCTCGACGGGCGACTCCGAGCAGGGCGGACATCTCGACGCGTCCGATCTCGAGATGGACGCCGAGGGCCGCTTCGAGATCGTGCTGAGCTGCGAGCAGCGGCCGGGCAACTGGCTGCGGATGACGCCCGACACGACGGCGCTGATCGTCCGGCAGACCTTCCTCGACCGCACGAAGGAGGTTCCAGCGGACCTCACGATCGAGCGCGTGGGCGGCGACGGTCGGCCGACCCCGATCACGCCCGAGTCCCTCGACGCGAGCCTGCAGCAGGCCTCGGGGCTGGTCGTCGGCTGCGCCTCGCTCTTCTCCGGCTGGGCCCAGGGCTTTCGCGCCCATACCAACGAGCTGCCGAAGTTCGACGACTCCGTCTCGATGGGCGCCGGCGGCGATCCGAACATCTGCTACTACCACAGCTACTGGGCGCTCGGTCCCGACGAGGCGCTCGTGATCGAGGCGGCTCCGCCCGAATGCGACTCCTGGAACTTCCAGCTCGACAACCATTGGATGGAGTCGCTCGACTATCGCTACTACCGCATCCACGTGAACAAGCACACGGCGCATTACGAGCCCGACGGCTCGGTGCGCATCGTCGTGGCCCACGAGGACCCGGGCGTGCCGAACTGGGTGAACACGGTGGGCCACTCCCAGGGCACGATGTGCTTTCGATGGATCCGCGCGACCGAGCATCCGCAGCCCAGGACGCGTGTCGTGAAGCGCTCGGAGCTCGCCGGAGCCTCCGCGTGAGCAGCGCGCCCGAGCCGGGCTTCCGCCCGCCGCCCTTTCCGTGGCCCGCACGCGCCGGCCTGGCGCTATGGGGCGCCGCGACGCGTCTCGGGCTGCCGCGTCCCGCTCTCGACGAGGCCTCCCTGATCGCCGCGGCCCGGCGACACAGCGAGCTGCATCATTTCGGGGACGAGGGGTTCCGGCTCCCGATGCGCCGTCTCCTCTACGCGCTCGAGGAGGAGGCGTCGCTGCATCTTCTCGGCCGCTCCGTGATGCGGACGAGCATCGTCCGCGCGCTCGAGTCCCGCCTGCGCCTGCAGAACCTGACCGACCTGCATCCGGAGATCGCGGAGAGGCCCGTGGAGGCGCCAGTCTTCATCGTCGGCCTGCAGCGGACGGGCACGACCAAGCTCCACCGGCTGCTCGCCTGCGATCCGCGGCTCCGGCCGCTCACGGCCGCCGAGGGCTTGAGCCCCGCGCCGCTGGGGCGGCCGATCCGCGACGAGCCCGGAGAGCGGGACCGCCGGCTGGCCTACGCGCGGAGGGCCGAGCGCGGGATGCGGTACATGTCGCCGACGCTCTTCGCGATCCACCCGATCGAGGCGGACGCTCCCGAGGAGGACGTCTTCCTGCTCGATGTCGCGTTCGTGAGCGGTGCGATCGACGCCTCACTCGAGGTGCCCTCCTACTCGCGATTCATCCGCGCGACCGACCAGCGCGCGGCCTATGCGGACCTCCGGCGTCTGATCCAGCTGCTGCTCTGGCAGAGACCCGGCCGTTATGTCGGCAAGACGCCGCATCATCTCGAGAACCTCGACTCGCTCTTCGCCCTCTTCCCAGACGCCAAGGTGATCCAGACCCATCGCGACCCGCGCCGGGTCGTGCCCTCCTTCAGCAGCATGATGGCGCATGCCGGCTCCATGCTCTCGCGCCGGGTCGACCCGCGCCAGGTCGGACGTCGGATCGCCCGGCAGGCCGCCCGCTCCGTCGAGCGGGCGATGACGGTACGCGAGAGCCTGCCCGCCGGTGCGGTCCTCGACGTTCATTATGCGGACCTGGTTCGCGAGCCGATGCGCGAGATCGAGCGCGTCTACGGGTTCCTCGACCTGGAGCTCGAGCCGTCCGTCCGTGCAGCCATGGAGGGCTGGATGCGCGAGAACCCGCGCCACAAGAACGGGCCCCATCGCTACCGACTCGGCGACTTCGCCCTGGACGGCGAGGAGCTCGACGCCCGCTTCAAGCGCTACCGCGAGCACTTCGACGTGCCGCGGGAGGGGGCTCGCGAGGAGGGATCCGGCGCGCATCGTGAACATCTCGATCTCACCTCGATCGAGCTTCTCGACGGCCGCTAGCCGAGCCAATCGTCGGGTGACATGCGCAGGCTCTCCTCCAAGGGCACTCCCTGTTCGCGCCTCCTCGAAGCTCCGTCCCGAGACTGCGCTCATCAAAGCCGTATTCAGGACTCGAAGCTTTGGGCTGGACGCGGGTCCTCTGCAGAATGTCTCGCGCCACGGGGGTCTCGATCCAGGCGCTTCCCGCAAGCGGGAGCCCGTCGGCCGAGGCGTGGATCGCCGTTTCGACCAGATCGGCCAAAACCCGGTGCACCAGGGTCGTTCTGCCGACCTGACGTGGTCCAAGCACGATCTGGATGAACCGCCGTGGCTCGATGGGGGCCACGCGACCGAAGAGCTGCCAAGGCGACATCGGCCGAGGAGGCCGCGCCGCTGCGGCTGCAGCAAGTCGATCGGAAGGCAATCCGGCCTCGTTATGCGGGAGTGGGGCCGAGTCTCACGGAAGCGGGTCTTCCAGAAGGATGGAGGGGGAGCAGATCGCCCCGTGAACTAACGTGGACACGTCGATCGGCACTTGATTTCGGCTATGTTCTGCTCATGCTCTCGACCGCCAAGACCGCCAAGACCGCCAAGACCGCCAAGACCGCCAAGACCGCCAAGACCGCCGAGCGGTCGTCGGTCTCGAGAGCGGCGGGCGCGTCGAAGGCGTCGAAGGCGTCGAGGTCGTTCGGTAGTCCGGGACTGGCCAGGGGGCAGCGACGCGAGGCGGCCTCCCAGCTGAGCTTTCGAGATCATCGGATGCGCTCAGGGTGGGGTGGGCCGCGGCGAGGGGCGGGGCGGCCGGCGGGGCGGCGGCCGATCGTGCATCACGTGCGGCGGGAGCGGTCGGGAGCGAGGGGCAGGCCGATGCCGGCGAGTGTGACGATCCGCGTGCGGCGGGGGATTCCTTCCTTGCGGTCGCGACGCTTCGTGAGCGAGATGCGGAAGCGCTTTCGTGCGATGGGGGAGCGGGGAGGCTTTCGGCTCGTCGACTACTCGATCCAGCGCGATCATCTTCATCTGATCGTCGAGGCGAACGGGAAGGCGACGCTGGCCTGCGGCATGAAGTCGCTCGGGGCGAGAGTGGCGCGCGCCGTGAATCGCGTCTTCGGTCGGTCGGGGGCCGTGCTGGCCGGGCGGTACCACGTTCGTTGGCTGACTTCGCCCCGAGAGATGCGCCACGCGCTCCGCTACGTGCTGCTGAACGCGCGCAAGCATGCACGGGCTCGCCTCGGCGGGATCGTGCCGCCGGCTCGGGGGGACGAGGCGTCCTCCGGTGCCCTCTTCGAGGGCTGGCGCCGGCCGCCTCCCGGCATGCCGTCGTCTCCGAGGCGCGAGGCGGAGACGCAGCCGGCACGATCGTGGCTCCGGCGGGTGGGATGGCGGCGACATGGGCTCATCGATCCCGAGGAGGTGCCGGGTCGAGCCTGAGACCGCGCCGGCTCCCGCCTCATGGAGGACCGTATTGCACGTCAAACGGGAGACCCGATGCAGGAGCTCGTGGCCGGTGTTCTGCTCCACCTCGAGACTGGATTGGCCGAGCGCACGCTACAACGAGCGGCCACGGCCTGGGTATCCATCGTGACATCTTCGTCATCAGTCGGTTCGATGACATGATCGTAGAAGTGAGGCCGTCAAGTTGGCGACCGCTGCCTCCATGCGAGCCCGGCGGCGGATTCACCCGAGAAGCTCGCCACGAAGCGGAACGCTCCCCCATTTCGCTCATGTCGATCGACCTTCCTCGACTCCGGGAACATGGTCGTCGAGCACCATGGCTCGCTGGATGTCGAGGCCGAGGCTCTGGTACCACTCCAGCGCTTTTGCTGGTCGGTGGAATGGATCTCGTACCCTGATCGCAATCGGGGCTCGATCAAGAAGGGACTCATCGCCCTCGGTGGCTCAACGGACGCCCACTAAGGCAAGACTGCGCGGAGCAAGGCTCGGAGACCCGGGTCGCGATGTCGCTGCGTCCTCCGCCCCCGGCACGCCGCGCACCACGTCCACGATCGCCGCACACTCCAGCAGATAGTCCACGTGCCAGT
>CAYXLY010000310.1:0-5848 GCA_964466005.1 uncultured Spirochaetaceae bacterium
CGCCGAGCAGAACGCGCAGGACCAGGCCCGGCACCGGCAGGACGGTCGGACGGCCCAGCACCCGGCCGAGCTCACGCGTGAGCTGCTCGTTGCGGACGGGCTCGGGCGCCACGGCGTTCACCGGCCCCTGCACCGGCTGATCGAGGGCCCACAGGATCACGCCCACCAGATCGTCGAGATGGATCCAGGGAAAGAGCTGGCGACCGCTGCCCAGCCGGCCCCCGAGCCCCAGCGAGAAGGGCAGCCGCATCAACGCCAGGGCTCCGCCCTCTTGCGAGAGCACGACCCCGATCCGGAGACGGACCACGCGCACGCCGTGGGTCTCCGCCTCGACCGCCGCCGCCTCCCACTCACGACAGACGTCGGCCAGGAATCCGTCGCCGGGCGTCGCCTCCTCGTCGAGCGGCGTCTCGCCGCGATCTCCGTAGTATCCGACGGCCGAGGCACAGACCAGCGTCCGCGGGCGCGCCTCGGCCTCGAGCGACCCGATCCGGCCGACGATCGCCCGGGTCGAGTCGACGCGGCTCTCCCGGATGCGCTCGCGGCGCGCGCGCGTGAGCGGCCCGCCGAAGATCGGCTCGCCCGAGAGATGGACGACCGCGTCCGCGCCCTCGAGAGGCGTCGGGCCCGGATCGATTCCATCCCATTGATGGCGCTCGACCGGGCCGCTGCGATCCCCGGGCCGGCGACTGAGCGTGCGGATCGTCTCGAAGCGCTCTCGCAGCTCGGGGACGAGCCGACTCCCCACCAGTCCGGTCGCACCGCTCACCACGACGGCCCGCGCCGGGCTCCGTCGCTCCTCCCCGGCCTGTCCGGCCTCGTCTCCGCGTTCGCTCATTCCGTCCCCTCCTCCTTCTTCTCCATCCGGGCCGGGCCCCTCCGCTCCGACCCCGGCCCTGTCCCAGCCCCAGCCCAAGCCCCTGGCCCTGCCTGCCCAGACCCTACCCCCGCCGGGCCGGGGACCGGGCCGGTAAGGCCGAGCCCCGATCTCAGCTCGGATCCACTCCTCCCCGTCGGAGAAGCTAGAGCGGGCTGGGCACACAATTTGCTTCATCCCAAGGGCAGAGCAACGACAGAGCCGGGCAGAGCACGGGCCAACCCCGGCGGAAGCGTAGGAGCCGAGCACGATCCAGAGCCCCACGACTCGAGCGACCTCGAGCGGGAGATGCCCGGCATCCGAGATCCGCTCGGGCACTCGGCTTTCCCGACGAGTCTAACGCCGGCGAGCGGTCCGACCCCGCTCTCGGCAGCCGCAACGGCTTCGCTGCCGGGCTCGCCTGGAGAGAAGATCGGGCGGCGAGCGGCGCCGATGGACAGGATCTGAACGGTGAGGAAGATGACAGCGTCGAATGTAGACACGATCAGCCAGAATCACGCCGGCCCCAGCCTCGCCGGTCCCAACCCCCCTGGGAGACCCGCATGATCGCGATGACCGAGATGACCGAGAGGACGACCGAACGAGACGAGGCGACGTCGCCCGTGGGCGGCGCCGCGCCGGATCCGCTGGAGAGCTACCTGCGCGAGATCCGGGACACGCCCGTACTGAGCAGTCGCGAGCAGGTGGCCCTGTGCGAGCAGATGGAGGCGGCCGAGGAGGCGCTGCGCCAGGCGCTGGGGGCGATTCCCGAGACCACGCGCCAGGTCGTCGCCCTCTGGCGCAAGCGGCAGGCCGCGGGGCTCGTCACCGGCGCCCTCAGCCAGCACCACCGCGACGGCAGCGGCCGCAACTGGAGCCGCATCATCGACGAGCAGCTCACCGAGGCGGCCGAGACGCTCGAGCGCCTGGAGAAGCGGCTCGCCGAACGAGCGCCCCGCCGCGAGCTGAACGGGCTGCGCCGCGAGCTCGCCGACCGCTTCCTCGAGGCGAGGATCGCCCTCCCGCGGCTGATCCAGATCTTCGAGTCGCTGCCGGGCAGCGCATCGGCACGCGAGACGGGCGGCCCGAAGCGCCTCGCCGGACTGCTCGCCGAGGCCGACGAGGCCCTCGCGCGCCTGAGCGACAGCAAGAACCGGTTCATCACGCACAACCTGCGGCTGGTGATCCGCTGCGCGAAGAACTACCGCAACCAGGGCATCCCCTTCCTCGATCTGATTCAGGAGGGCAACGCCGGCCTGATCCGGGCGGTGGAGAAGTTCGACCATCGCCGCGGCTACAAGTTCTCGACCTACGCGGTCTGGTGGATCGAGCAGGCCCTGGTTCGCGCGGTCGCGAACGGAGGACGCGTGGTGCGCGTGCCGAGCCCGCTGATCGACCAGCAGCGCAAGCTGAAGCGACTCGAGCAGGATCTGCGGGCCAGCCTCGACGAGGAGCCGAGCGATCTCGATCTGGCGGCGCGGATCTCCGCGCGGGTCGAGGAGATCGACGACCTGCGCCGCTCCCTGAGCCCGGAGGTCTCCTGCCAGGCTCCGGTCGGCGGCACCGAGTCGCTCACGATCGAAGAGACGCTGAGCGATCCCGGCGCCGAGGACATCGGGTCCGCCCTCGACCGCGAGACGCTCCAGAAGGGATTCCGGAGCCTGCTCGATGCCCTGCCCGAGAGGGAGCGCCGGGTGGTCGAGTGGCGCTTCGGGCTCGTGGGAAGGCAGCCGCTCACGCTCTCGGAGATCGGCGCTCGACTCGACGTCAGCCGGGAGCGGGTGCGCCAGATCGAGAAGCAGGCCCTCGCGAGCCTCCGCGAGCTCTCGCTGGCACGCAAGATGGCCGCGGAGCTGAACCTGCACTGAGCACCGAGCACCGAGCACCGAGACCGAGCCGCCGGGAGACTCTTCGAGGGGCCCGGATGAGCGCTTGACAGACGCGCGCGCACGCGATTTCGTGGGCGGCCTTCCCCGCTCGCGGGGCACCGTCCAACGGAAGGAGATCGCGTGCTGGTTCGAGACAAGACCCTCGTCGTCTGTGGAGCAGGCCCCGGCCTCGGCCGCGAGGTCGCGGAGGCGGCGTTGCGAGACGGTGCCCGCGTGGTGATCGCGGCGAGACGCGCGGAGCCGCTCGAGGCGCAGGCCCGGGCGCTCGACCCGAGCGGCGAGCGCGTCCTCGCCGTCCCGACCGACATCGGGGTCGAGGCGCAATGCGAGGCGTTGATGAGCGCGGCCCAGGAGCGCTTCGGCTCGGTCGACGGCGTGGTCCAGGTCGCCGCGCTCGACACCCTCTTCGGCACCCTCGAGACCACGCCGGCCGAGGACTGGGGCAAGGCGGTCTCCGTCAACGTCGTCGGAACCATGCAGGTCGCGAAGGCCGCCGTGCCGCACATGAAGCGGGCGGGCGGCGGATCGCTGGTGCTGATCGGCTCCCAGTCGATGTGGTATCCGCCGATGATGCCCCAGATCGCCTACGCCTCCTCCAAGGGCGGACTCCTCTCGGCCATGTACCACCTGGTCCACGAGCTCGGCCCCTCGAAGATCCGCGTCAACATGGTCATCCCGACCTGGATGTGGGGCCCGCCGGTCGAGGGCTTCGTGCAGATGGAGGCGAAGCGCCGGGGCGTGCCCGAAGACGAGGTGATCGGCGAGATCACGGCGAACATGCCCCTCGGCGAGATCCCCAAGGACGACGACGTCGCGAACGCCTGCATCTTCTTCTGCTCGGACCACGCGCGCATGATCACGGGCGAGACGCTGCTCGTGAACGCCGGCGAGCTTCTGCGTTAGGCGGGGACGCCGCGGGCAGCCGGCCTGAGCTCGGCGACGGACGAAGCGCGGCCCCTGACGGCGGTGTGGGCGTCCCGGGCGGTGCCGGCGATGGACCGCCCGACCCTTGGGCCGGGGTCGAGGATGGCTGAGGCATCTGGACCGAAGATCAATCGCCCGTCCCCGCCAGCAGGGCGCCGAAGCGCTCCATGCGTTCGACGACCCGAGGCAGGTAATGCCGCGTCTCTTCGTAGGGGAGGCGCCGGACGAGATGGGCGTAGACCTGGCTGGGCGTCATCCGGTTGATGCGCGCGAAGGCCTCGCGGGATCGGGTCTTTCCCGTGAAGGCCTTGAAGACGTTCCCCGCTCCGGTGTTGTAGCCCGCGATGGCGCAGTAGAGACGACTCCGGGGGTCGCGAACGCCCCGGAGATAGCGGCTCAGCAGCAGATCGAGGAAGGTCGCTCCGGCCTCGATGTTCTTCTCCGCATCGTAGAGATACGAGGGCGCGAGGATGCGTCCCTTCCCGAAGAGGACCTCCGTCACGTCGAGTCCCGCGCTTCCGGGGACGATCTGCATGAGGCCATAGGCCGGGATGTGGGAGGTCGCGCGCGGGTTGAAGTTGGATTCGGTCTGGATCACCGCGAGCACCAGCGCCGGATCCAGTCCCACCTTGCGCGCGTATCGGTCCACCGGTCGCCAGACCGACCGCGCGCGACTCGAGAGTCGCGCGGCGAGATCGCGAGCGCCCGTCGAGCCGGGACGCTCGGGCGTCGCAGACGGCGCCTCCTCGGGCTCGCGCGCGGGACCGGTCTCGAGCGCAGACTCGGGCGTGGGCCGGAGCGTGGGCCCGGGCGTGGGCCCGGGCGTCGGCATCGGCGCGGGCTCGAAGGCCGCCAGAGGCACGACCCAACGCAGCATCCGCTCTCCCTCGGCCGTACGCGTCTCCTCGACCCGCCGGCCGTCGAGCATGCCGTCGATGATCCGCTCGAGGCGAGCCTCCGGAATCTTCTCCTCGCCCGTGAGATAGGGAATCAGGATCGGCAGCGGCTCGACCTCGGCCGTCTCGAGCAGCTCGATCTCCTTCCGGCTGCGAATCTCGACCGCCTGGGCGATCCGGTCCTTCTCGAA
Source organism: uncultured Spirochaetaceae bacterium (assembly GCA_964466005.1). GTDB lineage: Bacteria > Myxococcota_A > UBA9160 > UBA9160 > UBA4427 > UBA4427. The sequence goes on from CAYXLY010000310.1 coordinate 4,757, forward strand.
GGCGGTCGCTCGATCCTCCAACAGGAGGCGTCGGAGCTCGTCCCGGGCCCGCGACTCCGTGCGATCGTCTCCGCTCGGAGCCAGGGTCTCGACGACGATCTCCTCGCGCTCGAAGTCGACCGATCGACGCTCGCGGAGATCCTCGGAGTACTCGACCCAGACCGTCCGGCTGGAGGTCCGGGGGTCGTCCCAGCGTTGCGCGATCTCGCGAACGGCGCGTCCCTGCTCCTCCTCGACGATGCCCTGGAAGCGCCGGAACTCGCGCTCGAGCTGCTCTCGATAGGCGGCGAACTCCGCGCGGCGCCGCTCCTTGAAGGCCTCGAAGGCCTCGCGCTCTTCGGCCGACGGTCCTCCGCTCCGCCCCCGGCTTCGCGCCGCGTCGAGCTCGTCGAAGGGATCGGCAGCGAACGCGCCGGCGGCCAGGACCAGGGAAGCGACCAGGCTCCCGGCCAGCCCGAGTCGGCGACCCCCCGAGTCGACGCGGCGCGGCATCCGGCTCAGCGTCCGTCCGAGAGCGAGCCCTCGAGCTCGTTGCGTGTCCGCTCCGCCTGGAACTCGCGCCAGAGCGCCTCGTCGTCGTCGAGGCCGAGCGAGTCCCCCGCCGCGTCCCGGGTGGCCTCGAAGAGGTTGCGCGCCCGGCTCTCGTCGATGCGGACCATGGCGCAGAGATGCTCGCCGTCTCGCAGGTCGACGTAGTCGACCCGGGCCGGCCGGCTGCCGGCGACCGCCTGGTCGACGAATTGGCGCGAGGCGGAGAGATAGTCCTGCTCGACGATGCGGGATTCTCCGCGCTGACGCAGCTCCTGTCGGAGCTTGTCGAGATTCTCGACCCGGATCCGGATCTGGCGCCCCAGCTCCGCTCGAGCCAGCGCGACCGCCTGGCTCTTGAGGACGCCCATCGGCGCACCGGCGCGTACGCATTGGGTATCGACGAGTCCGCCCTCGGGATCCGGGTTCATCACCCATTGCGGTGCGCCGGAGCCGCTGCCTCCTCCGGTCGCACAGGACGTCGCCACCGCGACCAGACAGAGACCCGCGACGAGTCCCGGAATCGACATCTTCATCATCTCAATGCTCCTCGAGATTGAACGC
>CAYXLY010000311.1:0-5835 GCA_964466005.1 uncultured Spirochaetaceae bacterium
CTCCGGAGTGACTGGAGTTCAGACGTGTGCTCTTCCGATCTGGCCACCGAGACGGCGCGCATCGTGGCTGATCGACTCGATCTTCCGCTCGAGGTGGATGCGCGTCTGAGAGAGCTCGACGTCGGGGCCTGGACCGGGCTGACGAGGGCCGAGATCGAGGCGTTCGATCGGGAGCGGCTGCTCGCTTTCGAGTCCGGGGAGCCGACGGTGCGTGCCGGAGGCGGCGAGAGTCGGCTCGAGATCCGTCGGCGATCACGCGACCTCATGCGGGACGTGAGCAAGCGCTTCGGCGGATGTCGGTTGATCGTCGTGACCCATCTCGGCGTGATCCGGGCGCTGCTGCCGGGAGCGGAGCCGAGCAACGCCGAGCGCTTCCCCGCCGTGGCCGAGGAGCTGGCGGAGAGGACGTCGAGCCCGGATCGCCGGTGCGGGGGCCTGCTCTAGACCGACCTCCACACCGGCCTCTAGACCTGCGGCCGCGGGGCCAGCGCAGGGGGAGGGCCGAAGGGCTCGGCGCCGGTCCGGCGCAGCACCTGCAGCCCTTCGAAGAGGATCCAGAGATCGAGCGCGAGGATCAGCGTGCCGCTGATCGAGAGCAGCCACAGGTCCTGGAAGTCGGCGTAGTAGTCGATCAGATTGCCGACCATCGCCCAGGCCGTGACCCCGGCGACGGCGATCATCGGGACGAGGGTGTAGACGTGCGGACGCCCTGCGCGCTTCAGCCAGATTGAGACGATCAGGAGCGTGACGCCGGCCACGAGCTGATTCGTGGTGCCGAAGAGGGGCCAGAGGGCCAGGCCGCCCTTGCCCTCGCCCTGGGTGACCGCGAGCACGAGAGCGCTCCCGACGCCGAGCGCGCCGGCCAGGAAGCGATTCGAGAGCGGACGGATCTGATAGGCCTCTCCGAGCTCCGCGAGCACCAGCCGCTGGATCCGCGCGCCGGTGTCGAGCGAGGTCGCCGCGAACGCGATCACGATCACCGCCATGAAGGTCCGCGCCGTCTCGAAGGGGATGCCCAGAGCGGCGACGAAGGTTCCCCCGCCCGAGACGAAGGCGTCGAGCTTGGCGGCGAGGCCGTTGGCGGCGCCCCAGCTCGAGTAGTGGGTCCACCAGTCGCTCGCGCTCGCGAAGCCGGCGGTCGAGGCCAGCAGGGCCATCAGGCCGAGGAACCCCTCGGCCAGCATCGCCCCGTATCCGATCGGGCGCGCATCGGTCATGCGCGAGAGCTGCTTCGAGGTGGTGCCGGAGGCCACCAGCCCGTGGAAGCCCGAGATCGCGCCGCACGCGATCGTCACGAACAGGAAGGGGATCAGCGAAGGCGCGCCTTCGGGCGAGGGATTGAAGGCGGGAGCGACGATCTGCGGTCGCAGGACGAGCAGGCCCGCCGAGAGCACGACGAGCCCCGTCAAGAGCTGATGCGAGTTCAGGTAGTCGCGGGGCTGGAGGAGCAGCCAGACGGGAAGCACCGAGGCGAGGAAGGAGTAGCCCAGCAGCAGCCAGACCCAGGTCGTGACCGGGATCGACTGCAGGAAGGGCAGGGCCTCCGCCACCGCAGCGCCGTAGAAGATCGCGATCAGCAGGCCGACATAGCAGACGAGCGAGGGCGCGAACATCGGGAAGCCGCGCCGGTAGACGAGCCAGCCGAGGGCGATCGAGACGACGATCTGGATGTTGATGGGGAAGATCGAGCTCGGAGTCGAGACGAAGAGGGTGGCGATGATGTAGGCGAAGACCGCGAGGACGACCCAGATCAGCAGCGAGATCACGATCAGGAAGAGCGTCCGGATTCGCGGCCCGGCGACCTGTCCCGCGACGTCGCCGATCGAACGACCTCGATGGCGGGCGCTGATCACGAGGGCGGAGAAGTCGTGTGCGGCCCCCATGAAGAGGGTGCCCATGCAGACCCAGAGCAGGGCGGGCACCCAGCCCCAGATGACCGCGATCGCGGGCCCCACGATGGGGGCGGCTCCGGCGATCGATGCGAAATGATGGCCCCAGAGGACGTGGAGACGGGTCGGTACGTAGTCGACCCCGTCCTCGAGCTCACGGGCCGGTACGGGCTCGTCCTCTCTCAGAGCGAAGACCCGCCGCGCGAGGAAGCCCGAGTAGAAGCGGTAGCCGAGTGCGAAGAACACGAAGGCCAGAGCGGCGAGGACGGCGGCGTTCAAGCGGGGATCTCCCGGAGGCGGATGGCCTCGGACGGTACCGCAGGAGCACCGGCCGTCGACCTGCGAGCGGGACGCGTGGCGGGTCGTTGGCGCGTGACTCGAATCTTCCCGAGCGCGGACGGGCGCGAAGGCAGGGCCTGGAGCGAAGGCCGAGGCGAGAGAGAGCGGCGGGTCAGGCGGAGGAGCGGGTCTCCGCGGAGAGCGGACGCATCCGTCGCGATACGAGGACCACGCCCACGATCGCGAGCACGCCCCCGGTCAGGTCGATCAGGACGTCGTGAGGGCTGCCGGTCCGCACGGGCGAGAATGCCTGACGCGCCTCGTCCGCGGCAGCCAGCGAGGCGACGAGGAAGAGAGCCACCCAGACCGCAGTGGGGATCGGATTGCGCGGCGCGGAGAGGAGTGCGGCCCGGAAGGTGAGGACGGCCAGGATCGCGTACTCGATGAAGTGGGCCGACTTGCGGATCGCCATCAGGAGCTCGTACTTCGTCCTGGAATCGAGATCGGCGACCAGCCAGCCCAGCCATTCGAGCAGCCCGGGACTCGTCGCCGACGACGAGAACGAGTCACTCCCCAGCATCCAGATCACGCCCGCCCAGCCCAGGGCCAGCACCCACGCGATCACGACACGCCGTCGGCGGGCGGGCGTGTCCTTCGGCGGCTCGAAGCTCGGGTCCGGCTCGCTGCTCGACGGACTCGAGTCGGGGAGGGCCTGGGTCTCTCTCACGGGGGCTCCCATCGGGCAGAGGGTAGCCCGCCCCCTACGAGCGAGCCCCGGCTCGGTATCCTCGGACGATGTCGACGCGCCGCCCCCTCTCGATCGGTCTGGTCTACGAGACCTTTGAGACCTATTCGCCTCGCCCGGGGGATCCTCTGGATGCGCACGTCGAGTTCGAGCCGGAGTCGACCGTCGAGGCCCTCGAGGCGGCCATCACGTCTCTCGGGCACCGGCCGGTTCGTCTGGGTTCCCCCTTCGATCTGCTGTCGCGGCTCGGCGATCGGCCCTCCCTGGCCGTCGACGCGGCGCTGAACATTGCCGAGGGCTTCGGAAGCCGCAACCGCGAGGCCTGGGCACCGAACCTGCTCGAGATGGCGGGCGTTCCGGTGCTGGGATCCGACGCGCTGACGCTCTCGCTCACGCTCGACAAGGCCTGGGCCAACCGCTGGGCGGCGGCCGGGGATCTGCCGGTCGCGCCCCAGACGACGATCGCCTCGGCCAGCGAGGCGGAGACCGCTCTCTTGCCGGCGCCGTTCCCTCTCTTCGTGAAGCCGCGGTGGGAGGGGACGTCGAAGGGCATCCGACGCTCCTCCCGGGTCACCTCGCGCGAGGCGTTGGTCGCGGAGGTGGCGCGCATCCAGGCCGACTACGCCCAGCCGGCCCTCGTGGAGGTCTTCCTGCCCGGTGCCGAGTACACCGTCACGGTGGTCGGCCACGCCCCGCCCCGGGCGCTGCCGGTCCTGCAGCGGGCGATCGAGCGCGAGTCGGGGATCGGGCTGCACGCACTCGAGGGCCCCGCAGCGGGCGAGCCGACTGGAACGCTCGAGCATCGCCCCCTGGAGGTGCTCGAGCCGGTCCTGGAGGCGGAGCTGGCTGCACTGGCCTGCGCCGCCTTCACGCTCTTCGAGTGCCGCGACTTCGCCCGGGTGGATTTTCGTCTCGACGCGACGGGCTCTCCCTTCTTCCTCGAGATCAATCCGCTGCCGACCTTCGCGGTCGATGGCACCTTCGCGATCCTGGCGGAGCTCGAGGGCGTGGCTCTCGCCGACATGCTCGCGCGTTGTATTCGAGGGGGTCTGCAGCGGCTGGGGCTGGAAGAGGGCGCGGTGTCCCGACAGGCCTCGCCCTGACCGATCGGGCTCGGCGAGGCCTCGGGTCGCAGACGCGTGCATCGCGACCGAGGGGTCGATGGGATGGCCTCTAGGCGCGTGCCGCCTCGCGATCGAGGCCGAAGACGCGCTCGGCGTTGGCGCCGAGGAAGAGCGAACGGGCCTCATCGGACAGCTCGAGAGCCTCGAGCCCTTCGAGGCAGCGCGACGGGGAGAGCATCGGCCAGTTCGTTCCGAAGAGGACGCGGTGGCGTCCTTCCCGTCGCATGAACCCGACGAGCGCGGAGGGAAGTCGATCGACGGCCCAGGCCGAGGTGTCGACGAAGAAGTTCGGGTACTTGTGACAGAGCGAGATCACCTCGTCGATCCAGGGAAAGCCGACATGGCCTCCCACGACGACCAGCTCGGGGAAGTCCAGCAGCACCTCGTCGAGATAGGGGATCGGACGTCCCGGCTCGGACGGACAGAGCGGCCCCGTATGTCCGATCTGGGTACAGAAGGGCACGCCGGCATCGATGCAGGCCGTGTAGACGGGGTAGTAGCGGCGATCGTTCGGCGGCAGGTTCCAGAGCCAGGGCACGACCCGGACACCGACGAAGCGCTCTCCATCCACCCATTGCCGGATCTCGCGGACGGCCTCCATCGGGCGTCTGAGGTCGACGGAGGCGAGCCCGCGGAATCGCTCGGGCGCTCGCTCGATGCTCTCCGCGACCTCGGCATTCGAGATCAGCGCTCCGTTCGGGCCGGACCAGGCCGACAAGAGCGCCGTGGAGACGCGAGCGGCGTCCATGGCGGAGAGCGTCGATTCGACGGTCGGGACGACGGTCTCGCCTGTGCGACCCGTCCAGCGCAGGAGCGGCTCGAGCCAGGGCTCGCTCGCCATTCGGGGGGTCATCAGCTGGGCCCAGACATCGACGACGGTCATCGCGCGCTCCCGAATGAATGATACAGTAGTGAAGTAAATACCCCGGGCGAGGCCGCTGGGCAAGGGGCCGACGGTGGCTCGCGAAGGGGCTCCCCCGAGCGCGCGGGATCATCGGTCGGGCCCTCGCCAGACGCCTGCGCAAGGAGCCTGGGATGTCCGCCTCCCGAGCCCGTCTCTACCATCGCCTTCAGATCGCGGCCCACCGCCTGCGGCGTCGCGCCGACGGCGCGCTCCTCGAGGCGGCCGGCGTGACGACGGCTCAGGCGGCCGTGCTCAGCCTCGTCGCCGATCGCGGGAGCTGCTCGCAGCGCGAGATCGCGCAGGCGCTCGGCCAGCAGGAGTCCGCCATGACCGCGATGGTCCGGAGGTTGATCGAGGCCGGGCTCATCGTCCGCATCCGGGACGAGCGGGACGGACGGGCCTGGCGCCTGAGCTTGACGCCAGAGGGCCGGACGGCCCTCGAGGCCGCTCGAGGGCCCTTCGCCGAGATCGATCGGGCGCTCGAGGAGGCGCTCGGCCCCGACGATCTGCCCCGGGTCGCGGAGGCCCTGAAGCGACTGTCCGAGCGGATCTGACGAGGGGATCCAGGGGGTGAGGCGATCGGCGGAGCGATCGGCGAGGCGATCGGAGAGCCCGCCCGGACGTGGAACGCGAGACGAAGGGTCGGGCTGGACCGGGGAATGGGTCGGGGGAGCGCTGGATATCCCGCAAGCGGGGCAGGCATTGGTGACATCCGCCGACTTCGCTTCACTCCCCGGTGCCGAGCCTGGCGGGATCCGTTCGGGATGGGCGCGGGCAACGCGACAGACGCGACCGGAGCGACAGGAGGATCGGGTGTCGAGTGCATTGGAGGAGGCCGGAGAAGTGCGCGATCGGTCGTCCCGGGACGGCTGGCCGCTGCGCGGCGCGCCACGG
>CAYXLY010000312.1:0-5816 GCA_964466005.1 uncultured Spirochaetaceae bacterium
GCGAGCCCGTCGTCGAGGAGGCGTACCGCGTCCTGAAGCCCCGCGGCCTCTTCTCAGCCGTCGACTCGCTGCAGCGGGGGGACGATCCGGAGCTCGACTGGGCGCTCGATTTCTTTCCGCGAGAGTTCCACGAGCCCTACTACGCGAACTATGCGGCCAATCCCCTGGAGACCCTGATCCGGTCCGCGGGCTTCGAATCGATCGAGACCGGGACGGGCTATCTGTCCAAGGTGGTCTCGGCCGCGAAGCCTCTTCCCGAGGCCGGGCGCTAGAAGGCCTCCTCCCAGGGTCGCGCTAGAAAGCCTCCTCCCAGGGTCTCGAGAGACGCATCGCGGAGTTGATCAGGCCGACCATCGAGTAGGTCTGCGGGAAGTTGCCCCAGAGCTCGCCGCTCTCGGGATCGAGATCCTCGGAGAGCAGCCCGACCGAGTTGCGTCGCTCGAGCATGTTCTCGAAGAGCCCGCGGGCCTCGTCGAGGCGTCCGCAGGCCGCCAACGCATCGACGTACCAGAAGGTGCAGATGTTGAATGCGGTCTCCGGAGTCCCGAAGTCGTCCGGGATGGAGTAACGATAGATATAGGGTCCGAGTCGGAGATTCTTCTCGATGACCTCCAGGGTCCCGCTATAGAGCGGATCGTCCGCCTCGACGAAGCCGAGCTGCTCGAGCAGCAGCAGGGAGGCGTCGGTCTGGTCGTCGTCGAAGGTGGCCGAGAAGAGCTCGTCCCGAACGCTCGCGCGCTGGGAGATCGTCTCGTGCATCGAGTCGGCCTGCCGACGCCAGTAGGCGGCGCGCTCGGGCAGCGCGATGCGGGTCGCGATCCGGGCGAGTCGGTCGCAGGCGGCCCAGCACATGACGGCGGAGAAGGTGTGGACGCTCGCCCGCGTCCGCAGCTCCCAGAGCCCGGCGTCGGGCTGATCCCAGACGCGCACCGCATGCTCTCCGACGACCTCGAGGAGCCGGAAGAGTCGCTCACCGCCGGGCCGCAGGAGTCGGGCATCGAAGAACGACTGTGTCGCGGCCAGCACGGCCGACCCGTAGACGTCGTTCTGGACGTGCTCGTAGGCCTGGTTGCCCACGCGGACGGGCCCCATCCCGCGATAGCCAGCGAGCGACGGCTCGATGCGCTCGACCAGGGCCCTCTCGAGGCCGATTCCGTAGACGGGCTGCAGGCCCCCGCCCGGTCCCGCGCTGGCGACCAGGTTCGCGAGATAGCCCAGGTAGCCCTCCATCGTGCCGGTCGCGCCCAGCCGGTTCAGGGCGTGCACGACGAAGTAGGCGTCCCGCAGCCAGCAGTAACGGTAGTCCCAGTTGCGTTCGGAGTGGGCGTGCTCGGGGACCGAGGTCGTGAGCGCAGCCACGATGGCGCCCGTCTCCTCGAAGTAGCAGAGCTGCAGCGTGATGGCGGCCCGGATCACGGCTTCCTGCCACTCGAAGGGGATCGAGAGTCCGCGGACCCACTCCACCCAGTGCTCCCGCGTCCGCTCCTCGTACTCGTCGACCGTCGCCGCGATCGGCCCCTTCCAGCTCTCATCGGGCCCCAGGATGAGATGGATCGCCTGACCGAGCACGAAGGGGGTCGCATCGGCGACGTAGGAGATCGGGGCATCGGTCGTGAGCCGCAGCGTGATCCCGGGCGTGAGGTAGCGGATGTGGTTCGAGCCCCGGGTGGTCTGCGCGGACTCCCGTCCGTAATCGCCCCTGGGCGTCAGCCGCACCCGGATCCGCGGCTCCCCCTCGATCGGGGTCACCTTGCGCATGATCATCGTGGGCCGGTAGGTCCGGCCGAAGTTCGCGAAGCGCGGGGCGAAATCGCAGATCTCGACGGCGCCTCCGTGGGCGTCTCGCAGGATCGTCCGCAGGATGGCCGTATTGCGATCGTAGCCCCGCTCGCTCTCGACGAAATCCACCAGCTCGACCGCGAAGATCCCCTCCTCGCCGATCTCGCCGCCGAGCAGGGCCGAGAAGACGGGGTCCGAGTCGAAGCGCGGCAGGCAGGCCCAGACCAGCCGAGCCCGATCGTCGATCAAGCCCGCCCAGGTGCAGTTGCCCACGACCGCCAGGTCCAGATTCGCCTCCTTCGCCATTCCATTCCTCCTGAAAGCGTTATCTTCGCGCAATGACGTCGTCTGCGAAATCGCCCCGCTTGATCGTCTTGAGCAATCGACTCCCGATCACGATCCGTCGGAGCCGGGGAGAGCTCCACGTCGAGCCCTCCTCGGGCGGACTCGTGGCCGCGATGGCGCCCGCCATGCGGCAGCGCGGTGGAGTCTGGATCGGCTGGCCGGGCGCGAAGCTGAGGCCCGACGAGCGACTCGAGACCGAGGACGCGCCCTGCGAGCTCCATCCCGTCCCCCTCTCGGACACCGAGACGAAACGCTTCTACCACGGCTACTCGAACGGGGCGCTCTGGCCGCTCTTCCACTCGCTGCCGGAGCGCATGGCGCTCGACCGACGCAACTGGGACTCCTACGAGACCGTGAACGAACGCTTCGCCCAGGCGGCGATCGAGGAGATGGGCGAGGACGATCTGATCTGGGTCCACGACTACCATCTCGCGCTCGTCCCCGAGATGATCCGCAGGCGCAGGCCGAACGCCCGGATCGCGTACTTCCTGCACATTCCCTTTCCTCCCTTCGATCTCTACCGGATCCTGCCTTCCTATCGGGCGATCCTGCGCGGCCTGCTCGCGAGCGACCTCGTGGGCTTCCACTGCCCGGGCTACGTCTCGAACTTCCAGGACTGTGTGGAGCGGCTCCTCGGCGCCCGGGTGGATCGGGGAGCGGGCCGGATCGAGCACGGGGACCACACGGTCCAGGTCGGTGCCTTCCCCCTCGGAATCGACTACGCGGAGTACGAGCGGCGGTCGCGCGAGGCGCCGCGTACGAAGCGGCCCGCCTCCGAGCGGATCATCCTCGGCGTCGATCGCCTCGACTACACGAAGGGCATTCCCGAGCGGATGCGGGCCTATGAGCGCCTGCTCGAGCTCCACCCCGACCACCGGGGCAAGGTCACGCTGATCCAGATCGCCGTCCCCTCCCGGGAGCAGGTCTCCGAGTATCAATCGCTCAAGCGCGAGATCGACGAGCTCGTCGGGCGCATCAACGGGCGGTTCGGCACGAGCTTCTGGACGCCCATCCGATACGTGCACCGCTCGATTCCGCCCCAGCGCCTCTCCGCCCTCTACCGAGACGCAGCGGTCGCGCTCGTGACGCCCCTGCGAGACGGCATGAATCTCGTCGCGAAGGAGTTCGTCGCGAGTCAGACGGAGGATCCCGGCGTCCTGGTGCTCTCCCGCATGGCCGGTGCGTCCGATACGATGCAGGAGGCGCTCCGCGTCAATCCCTACAACATCGACAGCGTCGCCGACGTCTTGCATCAGGCTCTCGAGATGCCCCGCGACCAGCGGGAGACGCGCCTGCGCGCCCTCCAACGTCGCGAGAGGCGCCACGATCTCGCCGAATGGCTCGAGGTCTTCCTGCGTCAGGCGACGCATCCGCCCGATCAGATGGAGCCCGTTCGAGAGGGAGACTTCGAGACCTGGATCGGCGCCTTCGTCGGGACGCGGCCCCTCTCGGTCTTCCTCGATTTCGACGGCACTCTCGTACCGATCGCGAGTCACCCCTCGATGGTGAAGCTCTCCGAGCCGATGCGGGAGGCGCTCGCCGCCTGCATCGAGCGCGACGACACCGACATCGCGATCGTGAGCGGGCGGAGCCTGCGAGACATCCAGAAGCAGGTCCCGATCGAAGGGATCGTCTTCGCCGGCAACCACGGCCTCGAGATCTCCGGCCCCGGCGTCGCCGACTATCGTCATCCCGACATCGATCACTACGCCGAGCGCGCCGTAGAGCTCGCCCACCAGCTGGCCGAGATCGAGGCTCCGGGGACCTGGACAGAGGCCAAGGGCGCGTCGCTCACGTTCCACTTCCGGGAGGCCGAGATCGAGCGGCAGGCCGAGGTCGCCGAGGCGGCGCGTCGCCTCGTGCGCGACGCCGGCTTCCAGCCCCGGGATGCGCTCTGCGCGGTGGAGGCGCGTCCCCCGATCGGCTGGGACAAGGGGCATGCCGTGCTCCACGTGCTGCGCGAGAAATACGGCCCGGGATGGTCCGAGTGGCTCCGCGCGATCTACGCGGGCGACGACGAGACGGACGAGGACGCGTTCCGCGGCCTGCGGGGTCTGGGCGCCACCTTCCGCGTCGGTCCGGCGACACAGCCGACACGCGCCCGGCGTCGACTGAGCGACGTCGCGGCCGTCGAGACGCTGCTGCGATGGATCGCGACTCGCGCTCCCGGTCGATCGATCGACGCCTTCCTGCGCGAGCAGGACTGATCTCCCAAGGCGCGGCCTCCACGCGTCTCGAGGTGTCCCGCCGCCGTCCCGTGCCCCTCCCGGCCTCCGTCCGAACGGGGGCCCCGGTCGAACCGGCCTCGAGGCCTCACACCGCCGCGCGCCGCGCGCCCGCAGTCATTCCGGCAGGTAGCCGGGCTGAAACTTCATGCGCCGCCCTGCGGTCCAGCCCGCATCCACGGGATAGTCGGCTCCCGTGCACGAGAGGCTCTCGTCGGAGGCGAGGAAGAGGATCATCCGGGCAATGTCGCGAATGATCTCGATTCCCGGCCGCTTCTGGTTGTGGGGGATCACGTCGTGGGTGAAGGCGAGGGTCGTCGACGGGTCGATCGCCTCGGGCGTGTAGGGCCGGCGCATCCCGGGCCCCCCGGCCTCCGGACAGACGACGTTGACCCGGATGCCCATCTGGCCGAGCTCCAGCGCCGCAGCCCGGCTCAGCCCCCGAAGCGCCCACTTCGTGGCGGAGTAGGCGGAGATCCCGTTCTTCGAGGAGAGGCCATCGACCGAGGCCACGTTCACGATCGAGCCGCCGCCCGCGCTCTGCATCGCACGCGCCACGGCCTTCATGCCGAGGAAGGGCCCGAGCTGATTCACCCGCCAGAGACGCTCCACGTCCGCCGCCGACGTCTCGACGAGGGCCTGCATGTGCAGGAGCCCCGCGTTGTTGACGAGAACGGTGGGCGGCCCGAAATGCGAGCACGTCGCCCCCACCACACCGGCCCAGCTCTCCTCGTCCGTCACGTCGAGCCGCTCGAACCGGGCCGCGTCGCCCAGGTCCTCCGCCACGGCGCGCCCCTCCGCCTTGAGGATGTCGGCGATCACGACCTTCGCCCCCTCCTCCGCCAGCAGACGCGCGGTCTGCTCACCGGTTCCGCGCGCCGCTCCCGTCACGATCGCGACCTTTCCCTCGACTCGACCCATTTTCTCTTCCACTCCATGAACGGCGGGCGCCAGGCCGGCCGCGCCGCATGATCCGCTACCCGGCGCCGAACCTCAAGAGCCGGGAGCCCTCGTCTGGGGCGGCGCTCGCGGACTCGCTACATTCGGGACCGGAGGAATCCGAGATGCGTCCCGAATCGCTCCTTCGGCTCCGATCCCTCGTCTTCCGGGCAGCCCTCCCGATTCTCGTGTGCGGGATCTGCGCGATCCCGGCATCGGGGGACACCACCGGGTCGGAGTGGCGACTCGAGACACGAGCCGACGGAATCGATGTCCACACGCGCGCCGTCCCGGGATCCGAGATCCGCGCGTTCAAGGGGGAGAGCCTCATCGAGGCCGATCTGGAGACGGTTCTCGCGGTCGTGCGGGACTCCGATCGCTACCAGGACTGGTTTCCGAACTGCCCCGAGTCGCGACTGCTGCGGCGAGAGGGGGCCGTCTCGTATCAGTACTCCGTCACCGCGGCTCCCTGGCCGGTCGACGATCGGGACAACATCTTCCGCTCGACCCTCGTCCGGGATGCCGAGA
>CAYXLY010000313.1:0-5808 GCA_964466005.1 uncultured Spirochaetaceae bacterium
AGTTCCAGCCATGACCGTGATAGTCGGCGAACTGCGTGTCCTTCGCCTTCGGGTTGACGTTCTTCCAGACCTCGGCCGTGAACTCGACGTCGGCCCACTTGCCCTTGGGCGCGGCCTCTTCCGGGTTCCGATCGTTGACCGCGCGCGTCTCGGCCATGTCCGGGTAGAGCTGCTCCTCGGGCCACATCAGCGGCGCATCCGACTCGTAGTCCCACATCGTGTAGCCGAGATAGGAGTTGAGGAACATGTTCGGCTGGTGCATGTGACAGTTCATGCACTGCGCGGTCGGGATGGCGCGGCTGAAGGCGTGCTTGATCGGATGGCCCCACTCCTTCTCGCCCTTCTCGTTCACGAGCTCGGCGATCGTCGGGTCCGCGGTCGCCGTCTGCCCCCGATTGCCGTATTTCGCGTAGGACCCGGAGCTGTACCACTCGCGGTCGTTGGCGTAGACGACGTGACACGCGGCGCAGCCCGAAGAGCGGAAGTCGCCCGGCTGGTCCTTGGTCCCCATGAACCACATGTTCGGATCGTTCAGCCGGGTCTTGTGCACGTTCAGCACGGGAACCGAGATCCGGTTCCCCGTGCCGGGGCCCCGGAAGGAGGCCCGGACGTCGGTCTTCCCCGGCTCTTCCTCCGGGTTGGGGATGCCGGTCTCGGGGAAGAAGCTGTTCACGTTCCGGCCGCCCCGCTCGAAGATCCGGAAGATGTCGGCCGGCGGCACCGTCTCCCAGGCGGGCAGCGGCAGGGCCATGGACATCACGCCGGCGTCGGACTGCTCGCGAGTGACCTCGAAACGGGCCTTGATCGCCGCCGGCAGGCCTTCGCGGGTATAGGCCTCTCCCAGGATGTATCGCTTGTAGGGCACGATGCCGTTGTTGTACGAGGCCCCGCCCCAGAGCATCGCGCCGGTCGCCATGATGGAGCGCTTCGCCTTCTCCACGATCGTCGGATGACAGGCGCCGCAGGACTCGTCGACGACCCGGTAGTCGGAGGGGTTCACGAAGCGCACGTACTCCGGGCTCTCCCGGTTCAGCAGGGCATAGGTACGGACCTCGTTGCGTCGGTACTTCCAGGTCTCGGGCAGCGTCGGAGGGACGTGCGCCTGGCTCTTCGCGCTCTTGTAGGCCTCCGAGTCCCGGGTCGCACCTTCGACCAGGCGCACGCTGGCATCGCCGCCATGACAGTCCGTGCAGCCGAGCACGACGGACCGCTGGGGATGCATCGTGGCCTCGTCGGACTTCACGTGACAGGATTGGCAGCCCGTGCTCTTCTCCGCAGCCTCGGCCTCGGTCTGGTCCGCCGGGGCGGGAGGATAGACGGGATAGTCGATGTGGAGGGGATGCTCGCCCTCGGCGGCGATGGAGACGCCGGCGATCGCCGACGCCGTGAGAGCCATCGCGGTAAGGAGCGCTCGGGCGCTGGATCCGACTTTCATTCGATCGACCTCGGTCTCAATAAGTCAGCGTCAGGTTGAGGAGCACGGAGTACGGAGGCTCGTCGCTGCGCTCGTCGAAGAGCTCTTCATAGCCGCTGCCCGGGATGAGGACGGCGCCGGACGCACGGAAGATGATGTTGTTCGTGAAGAAGGGCCGATAGATCAGGCCTGCCGAGACGTCCCATCCGATCTCGCGGCTGATGCGCTCCTGCTGACGCAGGATCTCGAGGGTCTCGACCGAGTCCCAGGAGAGCCAGGAGACGTTCGTGATCAGCCGCAGCTCCGGCAGGATGTCGAAGTCCGCCCCCGCCCCCACGAGCCAGAGTCCGGGGTTCACGAAATTCGATTGCCCCTCGATCTTCGAGCTGCGCAGCGACGGAACGATCGAGTTCACCCCGGAGAGCGCCACACCGCCTCCGAACACGAAGGGGATCTGCTGGCGCTGCCAGAAGGACGTGGTGGCACCGGCGAAGTTCGGATTGTCGAGGATGGTGTCGAAGCCCTGGGCCTTGTCGTCGAAGGGGTCGTCGTCGCCCATGGAATAGAGCCCGAACGCCTTGATGCGCATCCAGTCGATGTCGTAGGACGCCTCGACCGCCGCGAAGAAGGATTGGATGTCCTGGCTCCGCTGCGCGATGGAGTTGTAGTCGTCGTTTCCGAGGGCGCCGTAGAGCTGGAAGCTCAGGTTGAGCCGCTCGATGTGGCCGTCTCCGGCGAAGCCCAGGTAGTAGACCTCGTAGTCGTGGCCGCCGATCAGTCCGACGGGCGAGGGGATCACCAGGTTGCTGTTGTCGTCGAAGTCCCGATCGTCGCCTTCGCGATTGATGTTGGCCGCGAAGAGCGCCTCGACGTTGAACCCGAGGACGGGGAAGTCCTGATAGTAGAAGTTCGCGATCACGACGTCGTCGTCGCGCAGGGCCTCGATGTCGTTCAGTCCCGAGTTGGTGTCCTTGTTCAGCCTGCGGAACCAGGCGATGTTGTACTGGGCCCGGTTGTTGGCGAAGTTCCCGAAGAGGCGGACGCCGGGCTCCTGGCTCTCGAAGAGGAAGCCACGGAAGTCCGCGTTGAAGGGCTGAATGCCGATCCGGAGGCTGTCGAAGTCGTACCGATCGGTCCTGTTCCACAGGTGCTTGTCGACGAAGGCTTCCTGGATCGTGATGTGGTGGTCGAAGCGCTCGTTGTTCTCGCGAGGGTCGACCTTGAGCGCGCCGAGCTGGTTGATCTGGGCGTAGTTCACGTTCGCGGCCGCCGTGATCCGGAACTCCCAGTCGGGCGGGCGGAAGGTGGTGTCTCCCTGGATCAGCGCCAACGACGCCAGGAAGGTATGGGCGGTCACCAGCTGGCTGCCGTCCCCGAAGAGATCGACCTCCCGTCCGCGGGCGCCCGCGCCGCCAGTCGGCGTCGGGATCCGCCGCGCCTCCACGAGGCCGTCGTAGATGAGACCGACGTTGACGAACCAGTCCTTCGTCCCCGGAATCGGCCGATCCGCCTTCAGGGTGTTCTGGTTGTAGGGGTCGTACCAACGCTCGTTGACGCCCAGGTTCTCGACGATCCGCCATCGATCCGGGAGCGGCACGATCTCGTAGTCGGGCAGCTCGTTCTCGTAGCGCCGCGGCCGGCGGGCGGGTCGCGCCTCGCGGGGCTCGGGAGCGCTGCCCGAGGAGTCGTCGCTCCCCGGTCGCGTCGCCGACGGGCGCCGCGGCGGGCTGGACTCCGGCCGCGGCGTCGGAGCGCCGCCCGAGGATCCACTCTCGTCCGGGGCGACGACCGGCGCGGCCTCACGAGCCGGAGGCTCCTCGGCCGACTCGGTCGACTCGGGCTCCGCCTCCTGTCTCGGGGCCCCCGCCTCCTCGTCCCGACTTCCGCCGGGACGGCGGAAGCTCGGCCGCCGCCGACGGCGCGAGTCGACCGCATCGGCCTGAGCGAGCCAGATCTCGCGCAGGCTCGGCACCTCGAAGTCGACCGGCGCGAGCCGCAGCGTCTCCTCGCTCCGCCATGCCGGGGTCTCGGTCAGCGGTTCCGGCTCGGCGGCGCCCACGTCCTGCGCCGCGACCCAGGCAGCGGCCACGAGCAGCCCCGCTCGACCGAGCGCGCCGATGATTCCGCGAGCTCTCATCGATCGTCACACCCATTCTGCTCGTTGCTGTTCAGGAAGGGAGCAACGGGACACACGACGTATCTCAGATTCACGTCCTGGACCTCGACGTTGTCGGCGCGGATGTTCTTGGGCGCGTTGCCGATCGGGTTCGCCACGCCCCGCCGGCGCTGGGCCTTGCCGACCTCGTCGAGGGCGACGAAGGGCACGAAGTCGTCCTGCTCGGCCCCGTCGCCCGACACGCCGAAGGCGCCGATCAAGGTGTTTCCCCGATAGATCGGCACGGCTCCCTGGAAGATGTGGAAGCCGTTCTGCAGGCCCGTGATGAGACCGGCGTTGCCGTCCTGGACGCCCTGGAGGCAGTCGAGCTGCTGGCCGGGATCGGTCGAGCCCAGAAGGAGAGCCGCTCTGGCCTGAGCGCAGAAGGCGTCGTTCTGGGGCGTTCCGTTCGCGTCGATCGCGAAGCTCGGCGCCGGAACGATGCCCGCCAGGGCCGGCACCTGTCCGAGCACGTTCGCGAGATCCGGCACCTCCTCGCAGAGCGCGAGGGCGATGCCGGGCAGCACGACCTCGGTCTGGATGCCGGTGCTGAAGATGCTCCAGTCGCCGTCGGCACGGCTGAGCGGTCCTTCGTCGGCGTCGAGGATGCCGGGCGGGAAGTCCGGATTCGCGATCCCGCCGAGCGCGATCGAGGACCAGGCGATGTCGCCGTTGAAGGGTGCGTCGCTCGCGGCGGCCGGCGGCGGCAGACCGAGAAAGGCCGCCGTGTCGTCGATGTAGGCGTCGAAGGGCCGGGCGTCGAGGAGGCCGGCGTTGCCCAGCGGGTCGACGGCGTCCTCGAGCTGGGTCCGGGCGTTGGCCTTGGACCAGAACGCCGCCTGTCGCGTCTTCGCGATCGTCACGTCGATCCCGTCGAGCAGCGCATCCTGGGAGCGCGCGAAGCCCAGCACGTTTCCGTCGAGGTCGACCACGGCGACGTCGATGCGCGCCTGCCCTCCCAGCGGAGTCCGTGTCTGCGCGCGCGTGTTCTCGGCCAGCAGCAGGGCGTTCACGAGCAGCTCCTGCACCTCGTCCGCGTCGAGCCCGTCCGCGGGCACGTCTCCGACGACAGGAGCCGGGTTCGCGCTGGGGATCGCGGGATAGCGGGGCACCTGGGCGCTGTCGATCAGGATCTCGCCCTCGGCGTCGCGAAGGCCCTGGGCCGCGGCAGCCGGAGGCGCCGCCAGCGTGGCCGGCACCACGCCCGAGGCCGGATCGAGGAAGAGCACGCCCTGCCGCGGCGCGTCGAAGGGGAAGAAGAAGCGATCGTTGACGAAGTCGCCGCTGCGGAGTGGACCGCGGAGGTTGCTGACGCCATCGAGGAAGGCCAGAACGGCGGCCTCATTCGCGACATTCCCTGCGGTCACGACGGGGACGTCCGAGGGGCGACTGCGGAGGCCTCCGTCGTCGAAGAAGCGCAGCGCCCGACCGGCGACGGTGATGCGGTTCGAGCGGCGCTCGGGATCGGCCTCGAAGCCGCGGGTCGCGGCGACGGCGATGCGCTCCTCGAGGTTGCGATCGCGGTCGGTGCCGTCCTTGTCGAGGCCGTAGACGCCATTGAACTCGATGCCGACGGCGCCGACCACGACCTTGCCCGTTCGTCCCGTCCGATTGCCGTCGGCGTCGAGCTCGGGAATTCCGTCCTTGTAGAGCGGCAATCCACCGGGGTCCGCCGCGAAGCCGACGGGCAGACGCCGCGGGCCGATCAGGTCGTTCTCGAGCGGCGCGACGGTCAGGTTCGTCTGGTCGCTCACGCTCTGCCGGGTGTTGATGTCGCTGCAGGCGAGCTGGGCGATCTGGACCGCGAAGAGCGGCCCTCCCGGACGATCGGTCTCCCCGGGAAAGAAGTTCTGCTGGATGAGGTTGCTCGCCGTGCGCGAGGAAAAGGCGTTGCCCTGCGTCGAGAAGTAGTTCGCCGTGCCGGCCTTGCTGATCGCCGCATAGCCTGCCGGGATGAACACACCGTCGAGGGCCGTGTTCAGGGCCTCGGACGGAAGGACGGCTCCGAAGTCCACGTCGGTCCCCGGGACCGCGTCGTAGAGATCCGGAACCTCGGAGTTCGGGTCGCCGAGCGACGTGATGAGGGAGTAGTCGACCGTCGAGGCGTCGGTGTCGTAGACGGCGAGGACGTTGTTGAGATGATCGTTGACGACCACCGTGAGATCGAAGATCCCGTTCGCGTTCGCCTCGACGATGGCGTTCGCGATCACCTGGACGACGTTGCGTTCGGTCAGACGCG